>JAZQXS010000322.1:0-9997 GCA_045633025.1 Eubacteriales bacterium
ATTGGCGGTAGCTTTCCAAAGCCTCCCTCCGAGAGGGAGGGGGACCGCGATAGCGGTGGAAGGAGCCTGCGTGACTTTGGAGTTTTGATAAGCTTTATTGTAACGCGCTCTCCCTCAGTCGCCTTCGGCGCCAGCTCCCTCTCGGAGGGAGCCTTTGTACGTCATACCTCTGCGGATAGTGGGTTCGGGCTTCTGCCCGATCGTGCGTGGACTGCCACGCGCTATGCTTGCCACGGATGCAAGAGTCTGAAAAGCGGAAAATTCGTTTTTCTATAATCGGTTGAACTCTTCAACCAAAATTCAAATATCAAGTTATTGTTTTTCAAAATGAAATGCTGTATAATATAAGCGTAGCTACAATACATCCCGAAAGGAGAATTTTTATATGGGTATCAATTTAGGTGAAAAACTGAAAAGTCTTCGCAAAGAGAAAAATATATCTCAAGAAAAATTAGCACAATACCTGAACGTCTCATTTCAAGCAGTGAGCAAATGGGAGAATTCAAACACATATCCTGACATTGAACTTTTGCCCGAACTTGCACGATTTTTCGGAATTACCGTTGATGAGCTTCTTGACGCGGAGCAAATTGATGAGAAAAAGCTTTATGAAGAATATGAGGCAAGAGCAGCCGAAATCTATCGCAACGGTGATATTTCGGGAACTTTACCGATTTGGCAGGAGGCGTATCACAAGCTCCCCAATAACATCGAAGTCAAGGAAATGCTTATGTCAATTTATTTTGACATTGATAAAGTAAAGTATCAAAAAGAAATCGTAGAACTTGGTACAGAAATTTATAATGGCAACGGCGGCTCATATTATAAAGGGCAAGCTATATGGCAGATCGCTCGCACCTACGCTGCTTGTGGCAATAAGGAGATGGCAGAAAAATGGGCGTTGAAATCACATCAATTAAATCACTCGATGGAATTTTTGTTTGTACAAATAACCGATGATGGTGATGAAATGCTTTCGCAAATTCGATTTGCAAACTATTGGTATCTCAACAATCTGTTTTATATGAGTGCCAAAATTGCAAGCTGTGAAAACATTCCGGGCGGTACTGCGTATGTTCAAGCGGTAAGCAAAGCTGTGACACAAATGTATGAACTCGTTTTCCCAAATGATGATATGGGATTTGAAGATCTTAAGCGGATGTGTGTAGAGCATAGAAGCATAGCCGAGGATGAGATTGCTTTGAGTAAAAATGAAGATGTAATAAAGCATCATCTGATACGCGCTTTGCAATGTGCCGAAAAATCCGTCTCGGTAAAAGACCACGACATAAACTATCCGCTTGTTATGGGATGGCACGTGTATGATGCACCGTTTGATAACAAACAAGTTGTTCGCCTCTTGAAAAAGGAGTTGGCTTGGGAATGTTTTAATGAATACCGAAATAAAGATTGGTTCATTGATATTGAGAACAAATTGAACGGATTACTTTAATCTCTCGCCCCGCCTCGCGCGGGGCATCTTCTTTGTTTTCCGCATATCAAAAGCCACCACGAAAACCGTGATGGCTGATTTCATTTTACCGCTAATTTTGCAGACTCTCCTTGTGTCGGTTTTATAAGGGTATCTCTAAATATTCTGCGTGCGGCGAGCGATGCGAAGATTTTTCGTCAGTCTAAACAAAAATCAGCGCGCAGAGTTTATCCTCTGCGAAGGATTTTTGTGACGAATGACGGAAAAGATTCCGTCGTTTCGTCGTGCGAAGAATTTTTAGAGGTGCCCATAATTCACGACCAACGCGGTAACGGCGCGGTCGAGGAGTGTGATTTCCTGGTTAAGGTTGAGTTGGTTAGATCGGGTGTGGCGTTTTCGTGGAAGGAGCCGTTATTTTGCGAGAATGGCTTGTTGCATCCCGTCAAGACCGATAGAAAAAGGAAAATCATAAACAGGGCGGAGAAAATCTATTTCATAGTAGTACTTCTTGCGTATGCGATCAATATTTCCTCTTCACATACCGCACCCTGCGGCGTGTGGTGTTTCGGATGCCGTACCGCCCGCCGGGGCCTGTTACGAAATGGAGGTATACGGCAAGGAGGATGAGAAACAGGATAACGGTGATGAGGCAAGGCCGGCTGGTCAAGTAGGCGCGAAAGCCCATGAGCCCGGCCAGGAAGCCGTTCTCGGCGAAATCCTCGGTGACGGTCAGATCGGCGCGCCCCACTACCCGCCCTTCGTAGGTGACGGTCACAGCGCCTACCACGTCACCCGCTGACAGCGGGGCTGACAAGCCGCCGTTCTCGATCACCGTCGAGTAGCGAAGTCCTGTTTCCGTATCCGCGTCCGCAGGCAGATAGACCTTCAGCTCGGTAGCGGGAGAGACGTCTGCTTTGGATTTGCTCACGCCTGTCATGGCGACGGGCAAGGTGTCCAGTATATCGCGTGGGGTCAGTACCGTTCGGTACGCAAAGGAGCGGTTGGCCCAAGCCAGCAACCGATTGGTGTAAACGTAGGCCGGGATCAACTCGCCGGAGTCCGCATCCTGTCCGCCCATGACGATGCAGAGATTGGCGGCGCCGCCGCGCTCGCATACCGTTACCACGCACCAGCCCCCCTCGTCGGTCATGCCGGAGTTCATACCCCGGCAGTAGCCGTTGTAATAGTTCAAGCTGCTGTCCGAAATGAGGGCGTTGCGGTTGGTAAAGCTACGGGCGTCAGACACGTTGGTGGCGGGAATGCTGTATGTACGGGCGGAGTTGATCTCCATGAACAACGCATCTCGGTATGCCTCTCGCGCGATCAGGGAAACATCCCGAACCGATGTGGCCATGGCGGGGTCGTGAAGACCCGTGACGTTGGTGTAGCGGGTGGAGGTCGCGTCAAGCCTTGCGGCTTCCTTGTTCATATCCTCCACAAAGGCGGCCACAGACCCGGCGGACAGGCAGGCGACCGCCTGCGCCGCATCGTTATACCCTCCGCAGATGGCGGCGTAAAGCAGATCGCGGACGGTCAGAACCTCACCGTCGGCCAGCGGGGGAACCATCCGCCGACCTTCCGCTCCCGCCAGCATGGCGGCCGTGACCGTAACCGACTCGTCCAGACGGTCGGAAAGCGCGCGGCAGACCAGAAGTCCGGTCATGATTTTGACCGAGGAGGAGGGGTATATGGGGGTGTCGGCGGATTTTTCGAACAGGGTCAGGTTGTTCTCCAGATTGATGAGCAGGACGTGAGCTACCTCGCCGTCGGGAGGAGGCGCCTCCAGGGCGCAGGTCGGAAGGGCAGGGAACAGGACTGGAGGGAGGCAGATCGCCACCACCAAAAACAGCAGGAGCCGCCGCGCGGCTCGGCGATTTTTTGGGTTAAGACGAACGGGGGATCGGGGCATGGCGGCTTGTTCCTTTCATGGAAGATGGGGCAGTACTTGGCGGCCGTACTCTGCGGCGGTCTCCGTATCCTTTTGAATGGCGGCCTTCAAAGCATCCACCGATTCAAATTTCTGTTCCGGACGGAGGAAACGGCAGAAATCCACCTGAATGACCTTTCCGTACAGATCCCCTGAGAATCCAATGATGTGTGTCTCGCAGTTGACTCGCGACGGAGCTTCTACCGTGGGGCGGAGACCGATATTGGCCACCCCGGGGAAGAGTCCTTTCGGCGTATGGCAGATCACGGCGTAGACTCCGTGGGCGGGGATGAGACGGTCGGCGGGGAAGCATTGATTGGCGGTGGGAAATCCCCAGGTATGCCCCAGAGATTTTCCGTGCAGGACGCGGCTTTTCAGAGCATAGGGACGACCCAACAGCGTGGCGGCGGTCTCTGCGTCTCCGGCGGCCAGGCAGGCGCGGATGCGGGAGGAGCTGACAGGGGCATCGTTGATTTCCATGGCAGGGAGGACGGATACGCGGTCGTGACCGAAATATTCTTTTAGACGGTCGGGGGTACCGGCGGCCTTGTGACCGAAACGGTGATTATACCCACAGGCTACCCCGACACAGCCGCAGGTTTCCCGCAGAAGACGCATAAAATCCTCGGGCGGTAGATTCCGCACCGAGGGAAAGTCGCAGAGCCAGACCAAATCGACGCCTAAGGCGTGAAGAGCCAGGAGGCGTTCGCGAAGGGTGGTCAGATGGGTTGGATGAGCATTCGGGGGAAGAAAATAGTCTCCCGATGGGCGAAAAAAGCAGAAAACACCACAGCGCGCCGGGGACGCGGCAGAGGCGTTATACACGTCTGTGAGACGCATTCCCTCGCGGATCAGGGCGGCGTGCGCGACATGAACTCCATCAAAGTTGCCCAGGCAGAGCAGCGAGGGGCTCGCAGGGAAGGCGCATTTTTGGATGGAGCCGTTTCGCATCTCCAGGCAGACCGGGCGCGGGATCATGAGGTAACCTCGTTGGAGGCGTCGGGCTCGTGATTTCCTGCCAGATAGAATGCCAGCAGGGTCTCCAAAAGCTTGTCCCGTCCAATGCGGTCAGCCATGGAGCGGGCGTGATCCGCTTCGGGGAGGTAGGTGGGATCGTCGGTCATGAGATAACCGGCAAGCTGGGTCAAGGGATCCAGGTTGCAGGCGCGGATGATGTGAACCAGCTCCGCCAGGGTATGGGAAGCTTCGGTCTGATCGGGAGAGGGGGCGGAGCCGGGGGAAAGAAGCTTTTCGCAATCGGACATGATAGACTACCTCCTTATGAGTATGAATGAGCTTTATCAGCAACAGGAAAGCATAAGTGCATACAATTATACTTATTATACATGATTTTTACATCAAAAGCAAGGGGATAACGGAAGAGTTTACAAAAAAATTGCAAAATGGCGAGCGCCTCGCAGAGTCGCGAGGCGCTCAGACAATCAAGGGGTCTGCGCGGTGTCGGAAGCGGGATCCGAGCCCGTATCGGCGGCGGTATCCGCTACGGTGTCAGCCGCGATCACGTCCAAGGAGAAACGATGGGTGACCGCCGGGTCCTCCTCTCCGATATAGGCGTACACGCCCATGCACTCCTGCATGGGATAGGTACCGTTTCGGATGGTGGTGAAGTCCACCGTGATCTCATAGGTACCGGGGGCGGTGGGAAGCTGGTAGACGGGCTGTTCCGCACCGTTTACATAGAGGCGGAGGGTATTGGGACGGATGACTACGCCGTTGTCCTTGTAGCCCGGCTCGGTGGTTGCCAGCACGCCGCCGCGACGGTCATAGAGCATGGCGTAGACGGGGGTGTCGTCGGTCTTTTCCAGACGGAGGGTGGCGGTGGTATCGGTGGTATGCAGAAGGGTCAAGGTGGAGCCGCCTACGGTGACGGGGATCTGTTGCGCGGTGAAGGTGACTTCTTCCTTAGGAACGGAGGCATCGTTTTCGTTGTCGAGAAGGCCGTCCTCGGAGGCCAGGATATCGGAGTTGGTGTTGATGACCTCACGCAGGGTGGGGAAGGCCACCGCGAAGGCGGCTATCAGGCAGGCGGCGACCGCTACGGGAATCACACGGCGGATCTTTTTGCGGGGGGCATGGGCGGCGAGGATCATATCGTCATCGATACAGCCCATGGCGCGCGCCAGTATTTCTTGTTCGTATGTCATAGACGGATGCCCTCGCTTTCTAAGCTTTTGCGTAGCTTTGCACGGGCGCGGTGGAGCATGGATTTGACCTTGCTTTCGGACAGGCCGAAGCGGCGGGCGATCTCACCGATGGAGTCGGAGTAAAAGTAACGGCAGATGAATACGTCCTGCATTTCGCCGCTCTGCTTGCGGAGAAAGCGGTTGATGCATTCGCCGATGCGGCGCGCTTCGGTCTCCTCGTCGAAGCCGCTGCCGAAGCCCGTGCTTCCCGCCGGAATGCACTCGTTGAGCTCGTCTAAAGAGGCGAAAAACAGGCTGTCGCCCCGTTTGGCGGCTTTTTTCGCTTTGAAGCGGTCGAGGGAAAGATTGCGGGTGATCTTGCCCAAGAATGCGCCCAGCTTGACGGGACGGGTGGGCGGAATGGATTCCCACGCGCGGAGGTAGGTGTCATTGACACATTCCTCCGCATCCAAGCGGTTGTCCAGGATATTCATGGCGATGCGGGTGCAGTACCCGCCGTATTTGGCCTCGCTTTCCGTAATGGCGCGCTCGTCACGTTGGAAATAGAGATCCACGATCTGATTATCTTCCATGGGAAGCTCCTTTTGACTGTTTTATTCGATTTCGTACAGGCCGTCACGGTTCATCCGAATCTCCGTTCCAAAGAAAGCCGTCAGAGCCTTGACCATAAGCTCGGTATCCTTGGCGCCGGCGGTCTCGTAGGCCGAGTGCATGGCGAGCTGGGGAAGGCCGATGTCAATGGTATTGAGGGAGACCTGGGTATTGGCGATGTTACCGAGGGTGGAGCCGCCCGCCATATCGGCGCGGTTGGCGTAGCGCTGGACAGGTACGCCCGCGCGCTCGCAAATGAGGCCGAACAGCCCTGCGGAGACAGCGTCGGTGGTGTACTTTTGGTTGGCGTTGTACTTGACCACCACGCCGCCGTTCATGTAAACGGCGTGGTTCTTGTCCTGGTACTCGGGGTGGTTGGGATGCACCGCGTGGGCGTTGTCACAGGACACGAGGAAGCTGCTCGCGATGCGACGCGCCAACTCTGCGGCGTTCAGACCGCAGGCGGCCGCGATGCGGTTCAGCACGTCATACAGGAAGGTGGATGCCGCGCCCTGCTTGGTCTGGCTGCCCCCCTCCTCGTTGTCAAAAAGGCAGTACACGGGGGCGGTGGCGGGCTTCCTTTCGGTCTTGCCCGACTCGATAAAGGCGGTCAGGGAGGCGAAGGCGCACTGGAGGTCGTCCAGACGGGGGGCGGAGATATAGCCGTTCCACTCCAGGCCGGCCTGGGGATTGTAGAGGAACAGGTCGGTGGTGAGGATCGCGTCCTCAGCCACGCCTGCGGCCTCGGCCACGCGGCGGCGGAGAAGTCCTGCATCGGATGCTTCCCCAAGGAGGGGGATCATATCTACGTTTGCGTTGTAGCTGGCGCCGTCGTTGGCGTTGCGGTTCATATGGATGGCCACGGTGGGGATAATGGCGTGGGTGTCGGCCAGATCTACTGCTTGGGTAGTCAAGCCTTTCTCGGTACGGACGGTGACCCGACCCGCTACGGACAGGGGGCGATCCAGCCAGGTGGCGCAGAGCATACCGCCGTAGCGCTCCACCGACAGGCGGAGGTGGTGGCTGTCGGCTATTTCAGCGTTTTCCTTGATCTTGAAGGTAGGGGAATCTCCGTGGGCGGCGGTCATCATGAAGCCTGAGAAATCTTCTTCGGGCATACGGAAGGCGATGAGGGGGGAGCCGTTGCGGGTCACGTAGTAACCGTGACCGGACTCCAGCTCCCACGCATTGCTCTCGCAAAGGGGCGTATATCCTTCGGCTTCCAGCAGGGAGGCGGTATGGGCTACGGCATTGTAGGCGGTGGGGCAGGCGGCGATGTATTGGAACAGGGAGCGGTTCATGGTATTCCTCACTTTCAAAAGGTATTACAGATAGAGGGATATGCCGGGCAGGCGGATCAGGGTTGGGGTATCGAGACCGTTGAGGATCCCCAGCACTTTGCCTTGCGCGCCCGAAAAGCCATCGGGGATGATCCTTCCGTCGGGGAGATGAAGCGCCAGGAGATGGCGCTCTGTGTCCGCGGTATCCGTCTGCGAGGGCGCAAGAAGGGACGTGCGGACGAGACGAGTCGAGGGAGCGGAGGGGAAGGCATAGGTTACGGTCATGCTATCGGAGGTGGGGTGAACCGTATCAACCGCGAGCAGTGACGGGGGCAGGAGACCGAGCTCGGCAAAGGGCTTGCAGGATTCTCCCAGCGCAAGGGTCAACCAACCGTGATCGATACGCCGGCGCAACGCTTCCATGACGGAAGGGTGGGAGAGGAGCAGACGGGTATCCGATTCGTTCATGGAAAAAATGGGAATATTGGGGCGTCCCAATTCCTCCAGCAGCGTTTGTTCGGATTCGGGATGGAGGGAATAACGGGGCGTGTCCGTGGTCTCATCCTGCATGGCGTTCATAGCCAGAGGACGAATGGCGCAGGGGGCTTTGTGATGGAGATCCAGTGCGGCGGCCAACGTTTTGAGGCTTTCCTCATAGGAGCGGCGGAGAACGGGGAGGACATAGGACGGAGTATCTGTGTGGGTGGGATCGATATTGGTACGCTGTAACGTATCAGCCGCGCCGTGTTCCTCGGTGAGCCGCTCCGCATCCTGCGCCCAGGCGATGACGGTCACGCGGAGGTCGGAATTTTCACCGGACAGCCGAATCGAGGACTCGTCCACCGGCAGGGTCAGTTGGGAGGCGGCGCAGTAGATCCCGCAGATCGCCGAAAGCGCGGTACCGTCTGTCAGCTCGGATGGCGTTGGGACAGACAGCGTGACCGACAGGCGGATGCTGTCGACGGGCAGACCAAGCTCCTCCAGGTTGCGCGCGGCTTGCGCGGCTACGTCGGCCGAGGCGGAGAAGGCATTCTCCGGGCGGGGGATGTACACGGTAAGCGGGCACAGAAAGAGGTTGGCTTCGGGGATGGGAAGAACGTGTCCTTCGTGCCGTGTGAGCGCAACCGTTTCTCGCTGATCGGGGGTCAGACCGTTTTCTCCGAAAATCCGGGAGGGGAGCCGCGCTAAAAGGGGGAAAACAGGGGTGGCGGCAGGAGCACGTTCCGATTCGGGCTTCATGGCGTACAGGTGGGGCTTGGCCGCGGTACGCAGAAGCTCGGACGGAAGGGAAACGGCGGGGACGTCCCGCGCGCCGTTTTCATCGCGGACGTAAATCACGGTATTGCCGCCGGTGCGGAGCTGACCGCAGGCGACGGAGGGGATCCCCAGCTCTTTTAAAAGTTGATTCGCGGTCTGCACCTGCTTGAGAGGAACACGCAGCAGATATCCGCAAGCGCCGTCGGTGTGAACCGTGGGGGGCGCGCAAAGAAGCTGCATGGGGAGGCAGGCGGGGGTGTCCTTCTCGGTCAGGCGGGCGGCGAACAGATCCACAGACGGATAATGCTCGGTCACCGTCAAAAGGAAGGGCTTCTGGGAAACGGCATGGATATCCCCCAGAAGGGCGCGCGGTTGACTTGCCTCGATCGACAGGAGCGTTTGGATCTGCTCCGCAGAGGCGCGGGGAACATAGAGAAGAAAATCTCCGGCGCGGGGGGGATTTACGGGACGGCGGAGCGTTTTTTGCGCCCAGACCGAAATGGCCTCGGAACCGACGGAGACCCGGGCTACGGGCGCGTATCCTTGCGCCGCGGCCAGAGGCTCTCGGCGGACGTCCGATAAAAGCAGGGTCTTTCCGGAGGGACGGAGATGGGATCGGTGAAGGTAGAGTCCCTCAAGATGTAAGGTATCGGTGAGCGTGGGAGGCGGGGTGTCTGCGGCCGTGTGACCCATAGATTCCTGCGCTCCATGGCAGAGCGTATGCTTGTACATCATGTCAGCCCAGATCTCGGCCAGGGCAGGGCTTGATGTCGTGAGTTCGCCGACAGCGATGCGGGTAGGATCGTGGAGCTCTCCGTTGGTCAACGCGTTCAAGACCCGTAATTCACCTACCGTGGGGTCACGCATGGCTGTGGTCATGAAGAAATGTTGTAGACACAGGCAGTCTTTCTCGCTCAGGTCGAGCCCCAGGTCATGATTCATCCGATCAAGAAACAGGGAGGGGGCGCCGGTACGGAAGTTGGTGACCACCGTGGTATCCAACAGGACAGGGGCGGGGAAGGGCAGATTGGACATGATAGACTCCTTTGTTCGAAGCTCGATATGGGTCAGAGGGTATCCGCGGCGGGGGCGCAGACAAGGATCTCTCCCTCACGGCGGAGGGGAAGAACCGTCATTTCGGCGCCGCGCAGAGGGCAATCGATGAGCACCTTGACCTCCAGAAACTGGGGAGTATGACCCATGACGAAGCCGTTCCCCACCGTTTCGGGCAGGATGGAGAGGGGCATTTCGGGGGTGTTCAGGATACGGTTCAGAATGGCGGCGCAGGATTCCTCGCTGACACGGGAGAGGGCGGCCACCCGATCCCGCTTGACGGGCTCGGGGA
>JAZQXS010000323.1:0-8656 GCA_045633025.1 Eubacteriales bacterium
CTCTCGGCGGTGTTCCAATTTTAAAGATACATATACGCGCCGATGACAGGCGAGGTATTCTCGTTGTACACGAGCCAACCGTCCTTCAATGCCTGCTCCAGCACGTAACGGCGGTCAAAGGCATTGTCTTGGCAGGCAAAGGCGCACAGCCACTCGTCTGCCGCGATGGTCGCGGGAAGATCATTCGAAATCACCTTGCGCGAGAAGTCCATGGCTTCGCGGAGAAGCCGACGAATCTCCTCGGAGGTACGCGTGATCGACGCCTTTTCGTCATCGCTGAAGAGGTTCAGGTAGTCCTCTTGGGAACGTCCGTCAAACACGACGATGGTGGGCGCATAGCCGGTTTCGGTCTTGCGAACGTAGCCATAGGAGAGAAGTCGCTCCAGCCAGTAGGTCTCGCACTCGCTCCATTTTCCTTCTGCAACAGTCTTCAGAGTCGAGGCCTCGTCATACATCAGATATTCGGGAGTCTTCGCGCAGATATTGTCTCGCGCATATTTAAACTGTTGAAAATAAACCGCAGGCTGATCCTCTCGATCCACGTGACAACCGTGCAGACCGACCCAAGGGATACTCGGGACGTCCGCGTTCTGGTAGCCTACAATGTCCCAGCTACCGCCGTTGGGGCGCTTGGTGTAGCCCTTATTGAACATATCCTCGGGCGCGGCGGAAAACGTCAGACTGTCCAAGGCGCGCATCAAAAGCGTCCACTTGGCATCCTCGTAAGCCTGATGGGTTCCGTAATAGCGGATTCCGTGGTTCTCGCAGGCTTTTGTGAAGTCGTCGATGAGACGGGTAAGCAGCTTGGTAAGCGGAACGGTGTGCCGAACCGTGAAATCCCACACGCGCTCCTGCGCCTGCTTGCTCACGATGGGGAAGGCGGTTTCGTATTTGTCGCCGCTTTTAACGAGCAGGGTCTGCTCGGTCAGATAATTCAGCTCGTCCTCCATGTAAGGGAGCGCTACGCCAAGCTCCAGGGACAGCTCCTCCGCGGTGGAGGGATTGCCGTAGGCTTCCAGAAAAATATTCTTGTACATTTTGTGGTTGATGACCGTCCAAGGTTGACCGTATTCCCCGAAGGAATCGCAGCTACAGCTATAATCCACCTCTTCCGGTTTATAACTTCTGATTCCGAACTCTCTTGCCATATCCATACCTTCTTTCAAAATGATTCTCGCGCGATGGAGCCGCTGCTTCACCGCACTCTCCGAAAGGGACAGCGATGCTGCAATTTCGCGAATACTCTTGTTCTCTATGTAGTAGGCCACGACGATGTTGCGGTAATCGCTTTTGATGAATGCCAGCTCACGTCTGAGCAAGGCCATCTGCTCGGAATGGATGATTTCCCCCACAACGTTTTCGCTTTCATCCTCAATCTCATAATCTCCGATATCGGCACCGGTTACCGATTCGGCTCGATCATGCTTGTCCTTTGCCCACGCACAGTATCGGTTGCGCGCGATCTGCCAGACCCACGCGGAAAAGCTCGCGGGAATCGTCCCCCTGTTCAAGGCCGTGATGATCTGCAGGGCAATATTCTGCGCCAGATCCTCTGCTTCGATTTGATTCCCTGTCTTTTTCAGGCAGAAGTAGAACAGCTTTTCCATGTAGTTCTCGGCAAACTCATTGAGTAGTCGATCACGCATTTCATTCGCTTTTTGCATGTCCTCGCCTCCTTTCACTCATATAGTGTGGTACTTTGGAATTTGGTGACATGAATTTTGAAATTATTATAGCACAATTCTTTGGATTTGGATATAGGGAGCCTCTAAAAATTGTACAAAATTCGTTAGTATATTCCCGGGGCGGATTTCCAAAAAGATCAATTTTTTTTGTGTTTTTTTCAAAAAAGGGGTTGCATTTTTGGCGAAATGTGATATAATTCACATGACATTCACGGGAAGCACACAACGGGGACATGACATACCCCGAATAATGACCTACTTTACACGCGCGCAGCGCGAGAAAGGATGTGATTCACATTTTACCGCTTGAAAAAATGTCCGACAAAGTGGCGGCCGTGCTGAAAGCTCACGGCGTGGATCCCGAGACGCCCGAGATGTGTCTGAAGATGGATCTGGACATGAGGGGAGATTACGGTGAGGTCTGGCTGGTGTTTTCCTGCAAGGAGGGGAATATCTACCGCATCGTGGGAGAGACGATGGAGTCCTTCCCTCTTTCCGAGCTCACCGAGCCCTACATCGACAACTACACCACCTCCAACCGTCTCCAGGTGCATCGCCATGGCCCCGACGATCCGCCGCCCACGCAGGGAGACATGACCGACGATGAGTTTCAGCGCGCGACCCGCGCCTACAACTGCGGCGGCACCACCATCATTTTGGGCTACTGTACCAATGCCGTCAAGCTCCGCTTGCTGGCCTTTACCAGCCTTTGGGAGCGCTTGAGCAAGGGTGAGACCGTGGCGGACGACGATGCGATCTTCGATCAGTTCAACCGCACCTGTCCCAAGTGCGGACGTATGTATGCGGATCCCCGTAATCGCGTATGCGAGCATTGCGTCAATCGAAAGGGTGTAATGGGACGGCTCATGTCCTACTTCACCGTGTTTAAAAAGCACGTTGTGATCGTGCTCCTGTGCCTGCTGGCTACTACGGGTCTTTCCCTGCTTACCCCCATCGTCAGCGGTACCATTCTGTACGACGAGGTTATCAGCGAAACGGGATCCATGCATGAAGCCAAGTACGTCTACATCTGGGTCGGCGTGCTGACGGGCATGGCTCTGCTTTCCATGGGAATCGGTATCATTCAGAACCGTACCAACGCATACCTGTCCACCCGCGTGACCCGCAATATGAAGAACGATATCTTCCGCGCCATGCAGCGGTTGTCGCTCTCCTACTTCAATTCCAACCCTACGGGTAAACTCATCAACCGCGTCAATTATGACGCCGAACGTATCCGCGGATTCTTTATCGACGGCGTTCCCTACCTGATCAGCCACGTGCTGTCCTACGTCGTTCTGACGATCCTGCTGTTCTGCATCAACTGGAAATTGACCTTGATCCTGTACGCGCCCATTCTGCCCGTGGTGCTGATTTTGAAATTTGCCCTGCCCAAGCTGTGGAAGTGCTATTCGCACCAGTGGCGCCGCTCCTCCTCCATGAATACCATGATGAACGATTCCCTTTCGGGCATCCGCGTGGTCAAGGCGTTCGCCAAGGAGGATGCCGAAACCAGCCGCTTCTATGAGTACTCCACGAAGCTGTACAAGGCTACCCTTCGTACCCAAAAGGTGAGTATGTTCATTTTCCCCGTTATTTCGATCCTGGTCGGCGCTACCTGTCACGCTATGTGGGGCTTCGCGGGATTTGAGGTGATGGGCGAGCGCATGACCTACGGCGAGCTGACCGTGTACATGGGCTACACCGGTATGATCTTCGGCCCCTTGAACTTCTTTACGAACTTTACGAATATGGTGACCGATACGCTGAATTCGGCGGTTCGTATGTTCGAGGTGCTGGATACAACGCCCGAGGTGGTGGAGGCGAAGGAGCCTGTCCGTATGGATACGGTCAACGGCGAGATCACCTTTGATCACGTCAGCTTCCATTACAATCCCAATCGCCCCATTTTGAAGGATATCTCCTTCACCATCAAGAAGGGCGATCACGTCGGCCTGGTGGGACATACCGGTTCGGGTAAATCCACCATTGCGAATCTCATTACGCGCATGTACGACGTGGTGGGCGGCACCATCGCCATCGACGGAGTGGATATCAAGGATATTGAGATCAACTCCCTGCGGCGCAATGTGGCCATCGTTTCGCAGGAGGTGTACATCTTCTGCGGCACCATTCTGGATAACATTCGCTACGCCAAGCCCGATGCGACCCGTGAAGAGGTCGTCGCCGCCGCCAAGGCCGCGAACGCTCACGACTTTATCCTGAGGATGCCCGAGGGCTACGATACCCTGGTCGGTATCGGCTCCCGTTCCCTGTCCGGAGGTGAGCGGCAGAGAGTCTCCATCGCCCGCGCACTGCTTTTGAATCCGGCGTTGCTGATTCTGGACGAGGCTACCGCCGCCATGGATACCGAAACCGAGCGGCTCATTTCGGAGGCGATCGACCGTGTCAGCGAAGGAAAGACCACCATCTCGATTGCCCACCGTCTATCCACCCTCAAGAATTGCAACTACTTGATGGCCATTGATAACGGTGAGCTGGCCGAAATGGGAACGACTGAGGAGCTCATGGAAAAGAAGGGCATCTACTATCGCCTCTGGACGCTGCAAAACGAACAGCTCCAGAAGGTCATGGAGGGACGGTAAGCGCTCGGAGAGCGCAGGAAGCGAGGGCTCTGCCTCGGCCCTTTATGAATCTTCAAAAATAAAACCACAAACTTTCAAAATTTATGAAAGGAACAGGTACAACGATTATGGCTAATGCTACTGAAACCAAAAAGACTTTAGACGACAGTGATATTTCCGATCTGTTTGAGCATCGGGTATCCATTGATCTGACGCCTGAGAACGCAAAATTTACCCGCTCTGCGGGGAACCTGATCTCGCTGGAGGTGACACAGCCTTCGGGGGCGGTCGAGTTCTTTGAGCGCATCGTTCCGGTTCGCGCGTTCCCTATCTCCTCGCCGGATCGCTTTATTTCCATCCGTGAGCCTGATTCTCAGCTCAGCGGACGGGGCGCCGAGATCGGGATGATCGAGGATCTTTCGATCTTCCCTGCGGACATGTCGGATCTGATCGTTGACGAGTTGGGACGGCGTTATTTCACGCCGGCTATCACCCACATTCATTCCTTCAAGGAGAAGTTCGGCTATTGTTACTGGGATGTAACCACCAGCGCGGGACGCGTTGAGTTTATCATGAACAACCCCACCTCCAATATCCGCACGCTGGAGGACGGCCGGGTATTCATGTATGATATCGACGGCAACTGCTTTACCATTGATGATCCCAAGGGGCTGGACAAGCACAGCTACAAGAAGATCGAGATCTATCTGTAAGGAGGTCGTTTCAAAATGAAACTGCTCTTTGATATGTCTCCCGCCGACAGAGCGGCCTATGAGGCGGCCTCAGCGACGGGCGAGAAGATCATGTACTGTCTGACCTTCGATTGTGAATTCGGGAAACGAGTAGACGGGCGGATGGTGTTCACTGACAAGGCGATCTACAAGGTCTGCCGCGGTGAAGTGCAAGCGCGCTGGGATTTTTCCACGCTTTCGGATTTTTCGGTGGAGGTGCTGTATGGCTGCGGCGCATTCTTTGCCAAGGTCAACGGAAACTCCACAAGACTCTGCCGCTTTGTCAGCGGACGGAATCTGACCCGCTACGCCATCATGATCGAGGCCTGCAACGCCATCGTACGCGGAGAGACGGATCATTCCCTGGTCAGCGATGAGCCCGAGCGCTACTGTCAAAAGTGCGGCCGTCCGTTCATCGTCAACACGCACATTTGCCCGCATTGCCAGAGTAAGCGTGAAGTGTATGGCAAGCTCTGGGCGATGACCAAGGGCTCCCGCTTCATGATGCTGGTGCCGCTGATCACGGCTTTCATCGGTATGGCCATTACCTTTGTGGTGCCGATCCTGCAAAAGTCTCTCATCAACGATTTTATCCTTAATGAAAACTACGAAGCGCGGAACAACTGGTTCCTGCATTTCTTCCTCATTGTGGCGGCAATCGTCATGTTTGACGTGATCCACAAGGTCATCGGTATGGTGCAGGGGCGCATCGCCACGATTGCGGGAAGCCGCTTTACCCGTTTCCTCAGAACCCTTCTTTTCGAGAAGATCCAGTTGCTTTCCATGTCCTCGGTACAAAAGAAATCAACGGGCGATCTCATGGGACGCATCAACAATGACGTGAACGTAGTGCAGAATTTTATCACGAACCTGCTGCCCAACTACTTCGCACAGCTATTGTCCTTCGTGTTGGGTTTGGTTCTCATCCTCTCCATGAGTCCTGTCATGTCCCTGTTCGTGTTCGTCCCGATTCCCTTTGTTGTTCTGGCAATCTACGGCTTCCGCCATATGATGAGACGCTTGAACATCAAGCAATGGACCAAGGGACAGCGCACCAACCGTACTCTGCAGGATATTCTCTCGGGTATCCGCGTCGTCAAGGCGTACGGCAAGGAGGATGCCGCCATTGAGGAGTTTACCGATTGCACCAATGAGCAGGCTCACCAGAATGAGTATACCGCCAAGGTGTTTGATACGGTGTTCCCCTTGCTTGGCTTTGCTCTGCGATTCGGCTCCTACTTGATCATGTGGTACGGTAACGCTCAGCTTTTCCACGGCGCTATGACCGTGGGTGAGCTCAACCAGTTCAATACCTACGCGTCCATTATTTATAATCCTCTCATGCAGATCACGCTGATCCCCCGTAACATTTCGGCCTTCGCCACGTCCTTCGGTAAGATCATGGAGATTTTGGAGGAGGAGCCCGACGTAGCCGATACCGCTCTGCCCCAGCACTTCCGCTTCAAGGGTGACGTGAGTATCAAGCACGTGACCTTTGGCTACGAGACGGCGAACCCTGTGCTCCGAGACGTCAGCGTAGAGGTCAAGGCGGGTGAAATGATCGGTATTGTGGGTCATTCCGGTTGCGGTAAGTCCACGCTGATCAACCTGCTCATGCGTATGTACGATCCCTCGGACGGCGCCATTGAGATCGATGGCGTGAACATCAAGGACATCGGTCAGCAATCCCTCCGCTCTCAAATGGGTATCGTGCTCCAGGAGACCCATCTGTTCTCGGGCTCCATCCGAGATAATATCAAGTACGCCGATCCGTATGCGTCGGACGAGGACGTGATCCGCGCCGCCCGCGCCGCCAATGCCCATGACTTTATCATGCGGCTTCCCGAAGGCTACAATACCATTGTAGGCGAGAAGGGTTACTCCCTGTCCGGTGGTGAACGGCAACGCGTGGCCATTGCCCGCGCCCTCATTCACAATCCGCCCATTCTGATCCTGGATGAGGCAACCGCCGCTCTGGATACCGAAACCGAAAAGCTGATTCAGGATGCGATCGACCGTATGACGGATAACCGCACTACCTTTGCCATCGCGCACAGACTTTCGACTCTGCGAAACGCGGATAAGATCCTGGTGGTTGATCACGGTCAGATCGCTGAATTCGGAACGCACAAGGAGCTCTTGGATCGGCGAGGCATTTACTTCAAGCTGGTTATGGCGCAGACCCGCGCAGCCCTGGAGAAATGATGCGAGCGCCGAAAAGCTTGTAAAATCTATAACAATCCCAAATTAGAAAGGGTAGCACGAATTGCTTGCAATTCGGGCTACCCTTTTATGGAACAAAGAGCTTTTTTCAAAAAGCTCTTATACTAATCCTCAATCAAAATCTTGAAAGCGAATCCGTTCTCAAGCTACCCCAACAACCCAGTGGGTAGGGACCCACGGTGAAGGCAAATATCCATCCATAAAACAGCGAGTTAATACATACAACAGCATTTTTTTGAAAGTTTAGGGGGATTCTTAAGGCCCTTTGAAAAGGGTCCTTAAGCCGCCGGAGGCACGCTTCCATATCCGTGATTTTTATTCGAGAATAGTATCAGCGCAGTCAATTGACCGAGATCAAAATACGCCGACGAGCTTGAGCAAAAACGAGGCAATGAACACCGTGACGGCCGAGATCAGGGTCGTCCACACCACAAGCTGACCGGCCAAGGTATGATCGGCGCCCATTTCCTGCGCCATGGGCACGCTGGAGACGGCAACGGGCGTGGCGAAAAGCGCGACAAGGGCGGCAAACTTGGCGCCGTCAAAGCTGGCGCGGAAGAACAGGTAGGCGATGCCCAGACCGAGCAGAGGAACGAAAACCGTACGCACCAGCGTCCCGAACAGGATCTCCTTTTTCAACTCTCGTACGGCCGAAAACTCGAATTGGACTCCCAACATCAAAAGAGCCAAGGGCGTCGCCAGGTTGGAAAGATATCCGAGGACAGTGTGGATGGGTTGGATATCCGTTAAGCGGAAGGAGACGCGCATCTCAACCAGAACCGCGCGTATCCCAAGGACGAGAATGCCCAGTAAAATACTCTGTATCAACGGATTTTTTGCGATGCCGCGCAAAATTTTCCGGACGCTTGGCTTCTGCTCTCCCTTGCCGAAGATGGATAGACTGACTACGGCCAGGACGTTGAACAGCGGGATAGATGCCGCCGACAGGAGTGTTGCCACCGACACGCCCTCCTGACCGAACAGCGACGCGGCCAAGGGAATGCCGATCAAGGCGTAATTCGAGCGAAAGCACGCCTGCAACAGAGCGCCGCGGCGATCACCGTGCGCGGTCACACGCATGACAGCCGGAATGGCCAGTACGAAGATCAATGTGATGGCGACGGTTGCGTACAGAATATAATCGAATTCAATGGAGGCGAGGCTGTCGATTTTGTAAACGTTCAAAAAGAGCATCGACGGCAGAAAGATTCGAAAGACCAGCTTGTTGATGACCTTGGCCATATCGGCGGTCAGAAGCCCGAGCTTCTTGATTGCGTATCCGATGGCTACCATAAGAATGATGGGCAGCACTGCTTCAAAAGCAAAAATGAGTGAATCCATGGTTCCCTTCCCGTTCTGAATCTGTATTGGTGGAATACCGTTTATTATAGTATAACGCGCCGCTGTTGTCAAGTAGAAACTGAAAGAAAGA
>JAZQXS010000324.1:0-1890 GCA_045633025.1 Eubacteriales bacterium
CGGGGAGGCTGTTGAGGCGATCCATCTCGGCGCGGCAACGCTCCAGCCAGCGGACAGTTCGGTCGGCGGACTGCTTGACGTACTGGTAGGGCGCGGGATTCTCCACGCACTCGACAAAGGCCATGGCGATGGTGGAGGCCAGATGGGATTGGATCTGCATACTCTCCTCGGGTCCCATGAAGATGCGCTTACCGTCCACGTGGGAGGCGAAGCGCACGCCCTCCTCGGTGATCTTGCGGAGGGAGGACAGGGAGAAGACCTGGAATCCGCCGCTGTCGGTCAGGATAGGCTTCGGCCAGTTCATGAACTTGTGCAGGCCGCCCATGTCGTAAATGAGCTTGTCGCCGGGGCGGATGTGAAGGTGGTAGGTGTTGGACAGCTCCACCTGGCAGTCCACGTCATTGAGCAGTTCCATGGTGGATACGCCGCCCTTGATGGCCGCGCAGGTGCCCACGTTCATGAAAACGGGGGTCTGAATGTCACCGTGAACGGTGTGGAGCACGCCTCTGCGGGCGCGTCCGTCTTTTGCAAGAATCGTAAACATCGGTTCCTCTTTCTTGGCTGGTCACAATACAGTGTGATGCCGTTGTATTTTTTATTATTTATGGGGAGCGCCAAGGGCTCTGCCCTTAGAACCCGCTCAAGGGACTTTTGAAAAAGTCCCTTGAGAATCCCCAAAACTTTCAAAATATATTTGTTTTAGTTGCTGATTCCCATTTTCCATAAGTTTTTGAGGATTGGTAAGGGACTTTTTTCAAAAAGTCCCTTACCCGGGTGCAGGGCAGAGCCCTGCGTCTCCTCAACACCTTTCAAACTGATGGTCAATATTGCGTTTGGTCATCTCCATGGCGACGGGGCGGCCGTGGGGACAGAAGGTGATGTCGGGGAGCTTCATAAGCTCGTCCACCAGCCAGGCGATGTGCTCGGGGGGATATTCCCGTCCCGCCTTGATGGCGGCCTTGCAGGAGGCTTGGTAGAGGGCCTTCTCAAAGAGGATATCCCGCGTGAGCTTGGCGGTATCCACCCCGTTTTTGAGTTGCTCGGCGATGGCGGCCAGCATATCGGGGACGGCCAGCTTGTCGATGCCGCTGGGGATGGCGTCCACGCTCACCGAGAAGCGGCGGCAGGTATAGGAGAAGCCCACGGCCTCCAGCTCGGCGCGGTAGGTGTCCAGCACCCCGATCTCCTCGCTCATGAGCATGACCTCAACGGGGAGCAGGAGAAGCTGGGCGTCCACGTTTTTTTCCCTCATACCGGCCTTGAGGCGCTCGAAGATGATGCGCTCGTGGGCGGCGTGCTTGTCGATGAGCAGCAGGGTATCCCCCCGCTCCACCAGCACGTAGGAGTGGAACACCTCCCCCACCAAACGGTAGGGCGTTTGAACGGCAGGAGCCTCTGCAGGCGCGCTCGGGGGCTGTACTCCATCCGAAAGAGGACGGGCGGACGCTTCCTCGGAGGTTTGCTTTTCCCCGGCCGGGGGGATCGGCGCGGGAGGCTCCGGGGCGGGGATATCCGCTCCGGCGGGATCGACCTCGGCGGGCGTATCCTCCAACGATTCGACGAGCGTCGGACGAGGAAGCGGGGCGCGCTCCTGCGGGCGTTGCGCCACGGAATCGGGGGCTTCCAAGGGGGGCACGTCCCCGAACAGCGCCTCCGCCTCGGCGGCGTAGGCATCCAGCATGGCCGTATTTCGGGTTGCATTTCTGCCCGCGGAAACCGCGGAAACCGCGGCGGGGACAGGCGCCGACACGGACGGCGAGGGGGTCGAAGGCATCTCCGGAGGAAGAACGGTACGATCCACCTTCACGTTACCCACGTACTCGGGAAGCCTTCTGGTCTTTCGCTTTTGAATGTAGAACCGCACGTAATCCTCGGCGGTGATACGCTCCC
>JAZQXS010000325.1:0-7074 GCA_045633025.1 Eubacteriales bacterium
CCAGAACTCGTAGGGCAGAACCACGATGGCGCATCCCCAACCGCCGGGACCTCCGCCACTCTGCACGTAGGGAGCGGTGTACTGGACGTGACCGCTCTTTCTATCCTGACAATCCGAAATATCCAGAATCCACTTGCGGTAAAGCTCCTTCATATCGAGGCAGGTCATGGCTGCACGGCAAACAAGCTGTCCGTCACCCGTATAGCCGCGACGCTCCAAATGAGGGCAATCCGAGGGGATACCCGTGTGGACGTTATTGAGCTGGGTGTTCAGGAAAGTCTTATAGATCCAGTTTAGGACTTCGTTCGAGGACTCAAAGGAGGAGTCTACCCCGATATCGGCATGGGTCTCCTGCACACACAGAACCTCGGCGTCGCCGTCCACGCTGAAATAGCGGAAGCCCATCCAGGTAAACCAGGGATACAACTCGCGGGGCTCCTCGCCCACCTCGAATTCCAGCCGCTGGATAAAGCCGGGCGCTCTGTATATGTCCGAATCCGCGGTCTTCTCCTCGGCGAATTCCACGGTGATCCTCCCCGCTCCCTTGGAGCGCAGTACGGGATAGCCCGACAGGTTCTTCCCTGCGTCGTAGACCTTGACGTTCCCTTCCGCGCGGATCAGGGTGGGCGCGTGGGTGGCGATCACGCGGTCGTGGGGACAGCTTGTGAACTGATAGTCGGTATGCAAGGGCTTGGCGGGAATCGCATTCGCCCATGCGGAATCGTCATAGCCGGCGGTCAGCATGGCATCATCCCACCCCGCATAGTTGTGCCCCTCGATGCCGTCCTCAAAGCGACTGCTCGACACGAAGGACTCTCTGTATTTCACGCTTTCATCCGAGACGATGCAGTATTCCCCATCCGCATTAGTCAGCTTCAGGGAAAAGCACAGCTTTTTGCCGCCGTACGGCGCATAGACACAACTGACCTTATCGTACCAGCCTGTTCCCAGCACGACGCACAGGCTATTGGCGCCGCGGTTCAGATACGGGGTCAGGTCGAACCGATACACGTACGCGCGGGGGGAGAGCTCCTGATCCTCGGGCATGAGGCGGGGCTCGAACTCGCTGGACAGAGGCAGGAACAGATCCTCGGTAGCTCTCTTTCCGTTGATATAGAACACGAAGCCGCCAAAGCCCAGGATGGTCAGCTCGGCCTCGGCAGGAAGGTCGGCCAGCTCAAAGCTCTTGCGGAAGACGGGGCAAATGCCGCTATCCTCCGCGCAGATCCACTTGGCAGAACCGAAAACATCTTGAAATTTCATGGTATGCAGTCTCCCTTGCATCAAATTTTTTGTGTGAACGCGCCGTGCGTCACGCCGCTCTCGTTGTAGGCATCGACGGTCACGTAATAGGTCTCACCACGGGTCAGACAGCCGATCTCCGCTTCACACGCCCCGATGACCTGCCAATGGGTATGCAGCTCCTCGGGATTGATGCCGAAACGGATCATATATCCCTGCGCATCCTCCACGGGCGCCCATGTGACGCGCATATTGCGCGCATCCTCACAGCGAACCGCGCTGAAATCGGGCGCTTTCGCAGGCGCATCACCGCCCCCAAAACCAAACACACGCAGACCGCTGACCGAGAATTTTCCTCCCGCGGGGGTCTGCCCGCAGTTGGTCAATCTCAAATGACGGAGCTTCGTCACGTTATCCAACTGATGATACTCATGCGGGCGGTCATCGGCGCTGTCCCGCCCGTCTATGAGCATGAACCAGTGATCCCCGTCCTGCGAGGCCTCCAGGGTGTACTTGTAGGAAAAGCCGTGTCCCCGCCCGCAAATACCGTCTGCGATATCCTGGTCGGCAAAATTGACCTGTACCGAGCAGACCTCGTACACCTTACCGAGATTCACCTCCAGCCACTCCCCCGCATCACCGCTCCGAGCGCTCCACCACGTGGCCATACGCTCGTCAAAGGCTCGCTCAGGGGTATGGCGATCATCCAACGCCGAGGATGCGCGGGCGGATTTCCCGTAGGACAGAAGATGCCAGCCTGCATCAGCCTCGTCGAAGGGGTTTGCGGTATTATGTGGCAGGAGCATGGGATAATCGCCGCGGTAGGTGTTGGTATAGAGCAGACCGTCCTCGCCGAGCTTGGCCGGGAAGAGGCACAGGCGGCGCTCAAATATGTGGTTTACGCTGACGGATACCGTATCCATCTTCCAGTAGTTGCCGTTCTTGTCGGCGAACAGGCATCCGTGACCGCTCCCGCGCATGAATCCGGTGGCCTTGAATGCCACGGGGCTGTTGGGACAGTAGGCAAAGGGGCCCATAGGGGCATCCGAAACCGCGCAGCCGTCGGAATAGATGTCGAACTCCGTGCCGGGGACGGCGTAGGTGAGGTAGTATTTACCGTTGATCTTATTGACCCACGCGCCCTCCAGGTAGGAGGCGGAATCGTCCTCAAAGCGGTTTCCGCGCCGCTCAAAGCCGCGGTTTTGAGGATCAGAGCGGAAGATTTCGACGGGTCCCTCGGCGACCGACATGTTCTGATCCATGTTCAAACGCAGAACGCGCAGGGGCTCCGTGGGACTCAGACCCTCATAGACGTAAAATTGCCCGTCATCCAGGAAAAGCGCAGGGTCACTCCAAAAGGCGGGGCGGCCGATATTGACCCAGGAATCGGGATCGCGGGGGTTGTCGGAATAGAGCATACATCCTCCCTGGGAGTGGGTCAGGTAGAGCCGGTCACCCACCACCACAGGGCCGGGGGCGTACAGATCAAACTCGGGATTCTTGACGGTATCGACCTGAATGAACTCCCAATCGGCCAAATCAGGCGACACCCAATACCCCGAGCCGCGGGAGGCGAACAGGTAGTATTCGTCCTTGTAGAGAACCACCGCGGGGTCGGCGGATTCGCGGGAGCGCATTCCCGCTTGGTATTGATAGTTGATATTGACAGGGTTGCAGATAGTTTTGATAGTCATGGCTGTGTTCCTTTATTTTTTTATATAGAATAACACATTTTCAGGAATTTTGCAAGTCCTTTTTTCAATAAAATAGATAATTTTGATAATTTTGATCGTTTTGCTTTTCTGCTTGCCGACAACTTGAAATGGTTTCTTGCGCCCGTTTGCGGGTACCAAAAAGAGGAGGGCGCAAGCGTCCTCCCTGTTTTGGGGTTATAGTACAGAAATGCAACTTGCCGCAACGGGAATCTGAACCCCCATTTCAGCCTTACGGCTGAAATGAGCAAGCTTCACCGAGAAAGTAGAAAATTATCTACTTACCGGAAGCTTGCATATAGGTTTTCATCCTAATTACCTGTGCCAAAAAGAGGAGGGCGCAAGCGTCCTCCTCTTTTTGGCACCCGCAACGGGAATCGAACCCATAACTGCCCCTTAGGAGGGGGCTGTTATATCCATTTAACTATGCAGGCATATATGAATAAAGTGGGAGCAGAGAAATACGCCGTATCTCTCTGCTCGTGTTTGGTGGGCCATCGGGGGCTCGAACCCAGGACCAACCGGTTATGAGCCGGTAGCTCTAACCAACTGAGCTAATGGCCCCAAAACGGGGATTTCCCCAAACATCGGTATTATACCATAGTCGGGCGTGTTTGTCAAGTTGTTTTTTGAAAAAGCCACGAAATGTTTTCGAATTTTTGCAAACTTTTTTTCAAAAAGGGGTTGCATTTTTCAAACATTTGTGGTATAATATCATGCGTTTGAGAGTTCCGCTTCGATCTCAAGCGCGTTTATTTGCTTCCACGGAGGTGTATCGAAGTGGTCATAACGGTCTCGACTCGAAATCGAGTGGCGAGTAAAATCGCCCGTGGGTTCGAATCCCACCGCCTCCGCCAAAGCGAAAAGTCTGCATTCTTGCAGACTTTTTTGCTTTGCGGAAGTGGGATGGGTGAGACCCACGTTCAAGTTGCCCGCAAGCAGTAAATTGCTTCTCCTTCAGGGCAACTTGATACCGAGCTTCGCTCGGCGGGGTTCAGAATCCCACCGCCTCCGCCAAAACAGAGAACCCGCCGTCAGGGCGGGTTTTCTGTTTTGTGGAGATGTCTGGGTGAGACGCACGATCTGCTATAAAAAATATAGTCACGCTATACTTAATATCTATAAATACTATGTGGTTATTCTCCAATAATATGATATAATATAACCACAGAAGCGCTTCTAAATAAAATTATCGGAGTATTGAATATGTCTATAGGAACAACGATTAAAAGACTTCGCAGAGAACGCAGTATTACACAAGAACAACTTGCAGAATATTTAGGCATCAGTACAGGAGCAGTATCTCAATGGGAATGTGACCGTACTGCGCCGGATATTACACAGTTGCCGCTGCTTGCCAATATTTTTGACGTCAGTGCCGATGAGTTGCTTGAAATTAACGGAAAAAAGAAAGATGAAATTATACGGGCGTTTTTAGATAAGTATGATAAACTTTCAAACAAGGGCGAACTTAAATCAAGGTTTGACTTGACTATAGAAATGTATAGGAAATATCCAAACGATTATCGTGTTATCGAAATGTATATTTCTGAACTGTTTAACGACCCGAACTATCCCAATAAACCATTTGGTGAGGAAATTCATAAGGACGAGCTTTTTAAGCTTTGTGAAAATATTCTTGAGAATTGCACGATACAGAGAATACGCTATACTGCAATTTCCATCCTTTCCGTACTCTACACAAACGATGGTCTTATCGATAAAGCAAAAGAAATGTGCAACCAGTTTCCGGAAAGTATATTCGATACTGTTTCGGAGCTATATGAGCAGGTGTATTGCAGATGCGACGAAAAAAAGTATATCGAATACGTCAAAAAGAATCTGCGTTATACCACCGAGCATCTAATAAATAAGATCAGGAATTTCGGATCGTTTGCAGTACAAGATGCAGAAGAAAAAATTGGTGCATATAAAAAAGCTCTTGCGTTAATCGACCTTATATACGATGACGGCGATTACGGATTTGATTATTACCATATCGGGCACATTAACTGCCTGATCGCAAAACTGTATTATACGTCAAATGATACCCAAAACGCGATTTTACACCTTGAAAAAGGGTTATATTTCAGCAAGATATATGACGAATTGCCGCAGAAAGTTGTGCATACATCCTTTCTTTTGAAAGGCGACACCGAGGATCTATCCGGAACATACAGTGGGACGCAAATGAATCGCGTTGCCTATGAAATCAGTGAATTTAACAAGGTGTTGTCCGAAAAAAATACCGAAAAATCATTTGAGAATATTCTGAACAAGTATGCTCCATATGCAAAAAACATTTAATGCCTGTTTTTTCAAATAATCTCGCTTTGATCCGACGTACCAAAAACGATAAGTTTCGCGCCAACGTCATTTAGACCAAAACAGAGAACCCGCCGTCATTGGCGGGTTTTCCGTTTTCAAAAGAATAATTCATATAAAGCAGGCCCGAATCAAACCGCTTTGATCACAATTCCCTGCCCGGCCTTGATCTCCAGCTCCACCGCTCCGTCTACCACCTCGCAGGTGCCGAGATACTTGTTTCCGTCAGCCGTGATCTCGCAGACCTCACCGCGTGTAAACGCGGCGTCGGGCATATTCCATTTACCTCGGCGCCCATTATGGGAATAGGCGATATACACCGTATTTTCCTCATCCAGCGGGAGCATGATGTCCTCCTCCTGCTTCAGAAGCGCGCCGTTCTTGGTAATGGAATGGTCGCAGGCGCGGCTGATCACACCGTCGGAGAAGGTGACCTCAAAGCCGCCGCCTTCCTCCTCCGAAAGGGACTTATAGGAAATACGGTCATAGCGGTTGAGATAGAAATACGGCACCTGTTGGGTGCAAAACTCCCGAATGAACAAAGGAACCCACTTTTCCCGATCGGTACCGCAGTGAATCCAGATATCTTCACCGTGCATAGAGCCGTAGAAAACGTCGCTGTGGTTTTTGTCGGTGAAGTGGCCTGACAGGAGGGAGGCGGGATTCTCCATGAGATCATCCATGGTCAATCGATCTGTCCACCAGGTAGCGGGGATCCGCCCCAGGGTACGGAGGTGTGATCTGGCCTCTGTCTTGGGAAGCTCGCCTACGTGCTTGGCGTAAAAATTACGGATGGGATGGTCGAGGTAGTCACAGCGGTATTCGGTCTCCCGATAGGTGTATTCCGAGGTCACGTCAATACCTTGGGCGCGGATATAGTCCAGCATAGCGTTTCTCGCCTCGTCCTGCTCCTCCACCGTGGTGCGGGGGCAGAAGCTCTCGGCTATGCAGAAGTTATCCAGATGCACCGTACCGGCCTCCCTGACGGGAATGACCTCGCAGAAGCGATCCCAATACTTCTTGAATAAACCGCTCTCCCAGAATTGCTTATAGGAGATCTTATAGGCATCCCGTCCGTAGAACCTCTCGATGACGGCGGGGGTTCCGTCGGGATTCATGACCACGGCGTGCGCATCTACCATCTCCTTGTGGGAGGCGTTGGTGCCGTACTCATCGGACTGATTGCCGTGAACCGAAACGACGGTGTGGTATTTCTTGGCCTCCTCAAAGAGCCACCGAAAGCTGTCACGGGCGGTGGCGTCGCAATCCCGTTTTAAGAACTTGTTGACCACCTCCATCTCGGGGTAGCAGTCATCGTGGCCGAGACCCTGCCAGCCCACCATATAAATGATCTTGGTGATGCCTTGGGTCAGGTTATCCACGGTCTTGATGATATCCAACGCCTGCTCAAAGCTGATGCAGACGTTAGAGGTATTGTGTTCGAAATCAGGGGATGCCAGAAACATCTTCATCCACATGGTCTTGGAATAGTCGTAGTTAAATTTGTAAGGAAGCATGGTTTTCTCCTCTCGTTTTCGTGTTACTTCGACCGGTACAACGCACTTGGTCATAACCACCATTATTATACATGATTTTCTTCAAAAAGTCAACCGCTTTGTACAATATCATCCGCAAAAACATAAAAAAAGCATCTCAAACGCGAAACGCATCTGAGATACTTTCATTGGATCATTTCTTATACCGATACCCGAGGATCTGGTCGATCAGCACGTTTTTGGAGGTGCTGTTGGAGAGGACAAAATACTGCTTTCTGGATTCCCCGTCATCGATATCG
>JAZQXS010000326.1:0-3942 GCA_045633025.1 Eubacteriales bacterium
ACCTACGAGCTCTTCCAAATGATCCGCGACTACGCGGCTCAGCACGGCCGCCGTCATAAGGTACTCATGGACGCGCATACCCACGGCGTCAGCGTCAACGGCAAGCTCTTGTTCGACTACCACGCCATGCCCTTCACCCGCGCTCCCCTGGAGCATTACGAGGGTCAGCGCCTGGTGCTGGTGCGCGAGGGCTTCAGCGAGGGCGGCGAGAACCCCAACGGCTGGTCGGGCGAGCAGATGCCCTACCTCATGGAGTACGACAACTGGGGCGGTAAGATGTTCGGTGAGGACACCGTGGAGGAGGCCATCGAAAAGCGCGGGCGCCATGCCGTTGCCCGTTGGCAGTGGTGGGGCTTCGATCAGATCGGCTGGTTTGCCAACCAGTCCGAGGAGGTGCGCAACCACTTCATTGAGTACACCTACCGCTGGACACAGATCAACAATCCCCACGCCTTCTTCGAGATGCCCTTCCGCCGTATGCTCAGCGATGCCCGCGTGGAAATGGTACGCGGCGACAACGGTGAGATGGGCGTGAACAACTACTACCAGATCAACAATAAGTCCGCCGCCTGCCCCATGGGCTTCGGCCAGGAGGACACCATGCTGGCTTGCTGGGAGGATGGCGACCGCCTCCGCGAGGGCTACGCCACCCCCGAGCACCTGATCCGCTACGGCTGCCGCGAGCAGTACGATCCCGAGACGGGCTTCAAGCTGCCCGAGAAGGTAGTCGTGTACGGTAGCTTCCAGCCCTTCGTGGGTTGCGAGGAGAATGACTCCAACAGCGAGCTGACCCGTATGTACTACATCGGCGACAATACCTACACGCTGTCGGTGGTCATTCCGTTTGCCGGCGAGTACAACTACGCCGTCTCCACGTACGGCACCCTGTCCGCGGTCTATACTGCCCACAGCCCCCGTCCCGCCAGCGGCGACGGCCCCAAGGCGCACTTTACGACCAAGCGCGACAACTGCGTGGTCAAGTTCACCTTCCGGTACATGGACAACAAGGTTTCCGCTGAGGTTGTTGAATAATAAACTGCAAGCAAGCCCCCTCGTTCAGAGGGGGCTTGCGTGAATGGAGAATCGATCTATGAACCTACAATTTCAATTTGACGGCAATATGAGCCGCGAGGTGCTGGAGAGCTACCTGTCCCGCGCTGTGACCGCCGCGTTTCTGATTGAATCCAACACGCTGGAGGACGATCTGCGGGTCATTGAGCGGCTGGGCGTCAAGTTCCTCGGGCGTGCTTCGGGTACGTGGGGCGCAACGGGGAACGACGAGCTCCATTTCGCCCGCTCCAAGGCGCTGGCTGACCGTGTCCATGCGCAGGATCCCGAGATCATCCTGCAGGCTTGCATATTCGAGTACATCACAACCGAAATGGAGCGGGAAAAGATCCCCGCGTACGTTTTCGAGGCATTCGGTAAGCCCGTGGAGGATCGTTGCTTCCGCTTCGAGGACGCTAGGATGATCCCCGAGGCGGGAGAGACCGAAGAGGTTTTCGAGGGAGGCTCCATCCCCGACCTCAACCGCGACGAAGCGCGGATGTGGTTCTACTATCGCGCCACCAAATACATCGATTGCGGTTATGAGGCTCTGCACATGGGTCAGGTACACCTGTACACCGCGGAGGATCGCGGCATGAAGAAGACCTACGAGCTCTTCCAAATGATCCGCGATTACGCGGCTCAGCACGGCCGCCGCCACAAGGTCTTGATGGATGCCCATACCCACGGCGTCAGCGTCAACGGCAAGCTCTTGTTTGATTACCACGCTATGCCCTTCACCCGCGCGCCCCTGGAGTTCTGCGACGGAACCCGCATCGTGTTGGTGCGCGAGGGCTTCAGCGAGGGCGGCGAAAACCCCAACGGTTGGTCGGGTGAGCAGATGCCCTACCTCATGGAGTACGACAACTGGTGCGGTAAGATGTTCGGGGAAGCTACCGTGGAGGAGGCTATCCAAAACCGCGGCCGTCATTATATGGCGCGCTGGCAGTGGTGGGGCTTTGACCAGATCGGTTATTTCGCGAACCAGCCCGAGGAGGTGCGGAATCACTTCCTTGAATACACCTATCGCTGGACGCAGATCAACAATCCCCACGCTTTCTTTGAGATCCCGTTCCGCCGTACGCTGGGCGGCGCGCCCGTGCGGTTTGAGCGGGGCGACAACGGGGAGATCGGTTACAATTCCGAATATCAGCTCAACAATAAGTCTGCCGCCTGCCCCATGGGCTTCGGCCAGGAGGATATTGTGAAGGCCTGCTGGGAGGACGGCGATCGCCTCCGCGAAGGCTACGCCAACCCCGAGCACCTGATCCGCTACGGTTGCCGCGAGCAATACGACCCCGAGACAGGCTTTAAGCTGCCCGAAAAGGTGGTGGTGTACGGTAGCTTCCAACCCTTCGTGGGCTGTGAGGAGAACGACTCCAACTGCGAGCTGACCCGTATGTACTACATCGGCGACAACACCTACACCCTGTCGGTGGTCATTCCGTTTGCCGGCGAGTACAACTACGCCGTGTCTACTTATGGCACCCTGTCCGCGGTCTACACCGCCCACAGCCCCCGTCCCGCCAGCGGTGACGGCCCCAAAGCGCACTTTACGACCAAGCGCGACAACTGCGTGGTCAAGTTCACCTTCCGCTATATGGATAACAAGGTGACGGCCGAGGTCGTGGAATAAACCCACACGATACATGCAAGATGGAAGATAGGGGAACATTATGAAGGAACTGTATCACGTTGAAGGAACCTTGAATCAAGGCTTCGTCGGTCAGATCACCTATACGGTCTGTCTGGAGAAGCCCTGTACCGAAATGGATATCCATTTGACCTACGACTACGCCGAGTTGCGCTATCAGGACGACAAGATGACGCCCGAGGAGGTCATCAAGGTCTATGGCTCTGAGGAAAAGTGTCGGAAAAACCCCGAGATCACCCCGCAGGTTCTGCGGGATACCATCGAGGCCATTAAGAAAATGAGCGGCAGCGAGATCGACGAGGCGACGGCGCGGAAGATCCTCATCTACGACATCGACCTGAAAACCGAGATCCACCCGCTGGCCATGCTGAACGACGAGTTCATCGGCTGTATCCACAAGCAGCTTCCGGATCGCCATATGATCTTCAAAGGGGACGAGGTATCCCACGGATGCATTCCGCAGGAGACGTTCGAAGGTGTTCTGAAAATCACGCTGTTGGTGTTCAACGTGGCGAAGGATAACACCCACTACACCTTGACGGTGAGCGGTCAGTAAGGAGGTCTACTATGTTCAAACGATACGAGCTGCACAACCATACCTTGGAATCGGATGCGCCCATCTCCTGCAAGGAGCTGGTGGATCGTATGGTGGCGGATGGGGTGGATTGCTTTGCCATCACCGACCACAACACGATTTCCCCTCACTACATTATCCGCAAGATCATGGCGGAGGAAAACCCCCCGCTCCAATGCATCTACGGTATGGAATATACCACCTACTTCGGGCACATTGTCTGTCCCTATCTGGAGCAGTATGTGCCGTGGGATTCCATTGACCGTCATAAGCCCGAGCGCCTGTTCGAGGCCTGCAAGAAGGCGAACGCCATCACGGGTATTGCACATCCATTCGCTTACTACGAGCCCTTGGCGCAGGGGTGTCGCTTTGAAATGGACATCCACGATTTTTCCAACGTGGATTACATTGAGATCGTCAACAATCCTGAGCCCCTCCGCGAGGTCAACGCCCCCGCCATCCGCTGGTGGGAGGAGCTGGTGCTGAGCGGCGTGAAGATTTCCGCCTGCGCGGGCATGGATCTGCACAAGGTGACCGATCGCTTTGCCATGAAGTTTGCTACCTACGCCGAGGGTGTGGATGGCGGAGACGCCGAGGCCGAGCTGCGAGCCGCGCTGGCGGTGCAGAGAACCTGGATCTCCAAAGGCATGATTGTCAACTGGGTCGT
>JAZQXS010000327.1:0-4812 GCA_045633025.1 Eubacteriales bacterium
GGGGATCTCTAAATATTCAGTGCATGAAAAGCGGCGAGAAGATTTTTCGTCAGATGAAACAAAATTCCGCGCGCGTAGTTCACCCTACGCGAAGGGATTTTCGTGAAGCGCCCACTCCGTGGGCAAACGGAAAAGATTCCGCCGATTTTTCGTACGATGAATTTTTAGAGATTCCCATTATTCGAACACAGCGCGCATTTTTGTCAAAGAACCGCATTTTCCGTTTCTCTTACCAGCATACCCGTATAGACGGGGACGCCGAAGCGATTCGCAAAAAAGCGGCATTTACAAAGGAAGGCGTAGTAGACAGGCAGACCGCATCCCCGCAGGGTCTCGTAGTTGCCCTGTCCCTTGGCCAAAATGAGGTCGGCGCCAAGGAGCGCCGCCCGCGCCTCAGCGGATACACGATCGATGTCGGTTCCCGCCAGACGGTCGCCGTTTCCCAACACGCGGATACCCTCTAATCGATCCAAGCCTACTTGAAGCGCATCCTCCATCGTGGCGTCGTTCAGTACTTCCCCTCCCCGCACCAGTACCGTTACCTCCAGATCGGGGTATAGGGCGTGGATGACCTCCGCAAGGAGCTTGTCCAGGACGATCTCTCCGCAGTTATCGGTGAGCAGGGTCAGACGATGGGCGACGGCCAGCTCTCGGCGCAGAGAGCCGTAGGCGGGATCTGAGGCATCCACGCGGTCGGTAGCGTCGGCCAAAAGCGCGCGAAGCTTTCCTTCGTCCACCGAGTCCATGGCGCCGAAATCAATGAAGTTTCCCGTCATAGCGTAGCCCAGGGCGGCTCGAAGCGGATCATCCTCCGTCCAAATGCGGGAGGAGATTCCTTCGGAGGCGACCAACTCTGACATAAGGCGGTTGAAATGCGTCTTGATGGCGCCGTAGTCCCGCTCCACCTCAGCGGCGGCGGAACCGAAAACCTCACGGCGGATGTCGGTGATGGCCTCCATGATGACAGGCCCCCCGGTGCGGTCGGGCAGGCTCGCCATCAGCTCTCCCAGACGGCGCATGTAGGTCAGCGTCTGCTCGCGGGGAGCGGAGGCAGGATAGATGTCGATCTGCTTTTTGATGAGGCAGGACACACATTCGGGGTGAAGAAGCGGGGTGGACATGACGGTCTCCTTTCGGTTTTGCAATGGGGGATTGTGATAGGAACAGTATACCACAGATCCATCAAAATTGCAAGAGGAATGAGCGAGTATTTGCGCGGTGGATTTTTTCTTGTTTGACAGATAAATTTTTCCATATCTATTGACGGCATTCGCCTGTTATGGTATAATATGAGCAAAAATATGCCTGCAAGGAGTGTATTTTATGGAAAGAATGATAGAGACTCTGACTTATGGCTGCAAGTTCCATTTGTATCCCGAGGGAGAAGTCCCGTCCGAGGTGTTGGCGCCGGCCTATGATGACACCGATTGGGAGACCGTTCGGCTGCCGCACGATTGGGCTGTGTCCGGCGTGTTTGAAGAGCTGAACGATTGCAGCTACTCCGCCGTGATCCAGGACGGCATCGACCGCGCCATTGAGCACAGCGGCCGCACGGGGGCTCTGCCCATTGTAGGTCTCGGAGTCTACCGCCTGCCCATCGAAATTCGGGAGGATGACAAGGGGCGCCGACTCTTCCTTGAATTCGACGGCGTAATGTGGAGGTCGGATATTTACATAAACGGAACGCATGTTTTTCACAATCATTTCGGTTACAAATCCTTCAACGTAGATATTACCGATTATGTAGAGTACGGCGGGGTAAATTTGGTCGCCGTGGCCGCCCGCGTGTTCCCCGATTGCTCGCGCTGGTATCCCGGCGCAGGCATCTACCGCAACGTCTACCTGGTCAAAAAATCCGCAATTCATATTCCCTACAACGGCGTATGGCTCCGCCAACTGGAGGTCGGACATGATTTCGCCAAGTTCCTGCTGTCGGTCGAGTACGAGGGACCCGAAAGCGTTTCCTTCCGCGCCGATATACGCTTTCGCGGGGAGACGGTGGTGCAGGTGGCGCACGGCACCTATCTCGGGGAGCTGTCGGACATATTCGTGATCCCCGATGTCAAGCTGTGGGATCTGGAAACCCCGAATCTGTACGAGGCGCACGTGTCCCTGTTGGATGAAGACGGGAACGAGGTTGACAGCGTAGTCATTCCCTTTGGCGCCCGCACCATTCGCTTTACCCCTGAAAACGGCTTCATCCTCAACGGCCGTCAGCAGAAGCTCAACGGTGTCTGCAATCATCACGACCTGGGCTCCCTCGGCGCGGCGGTCAACGTGGCGGCTCTCCGCCGTCAGTTGCGCATCATGCGGGAAATGGGCGTGAACGCCATCCGCACCAGCCATAATCCCCCCGCCCCCGAGCTTCTGAACCTCTGTGACGAGCTGGGATTTGTGGTCATGGATGAATTTTTTGATGAATGGCATATTCCCAAGATCAAAAACGGCTATGCCAAAGATTTCCGCGCTCACGCCGCCGAAGATGTGATCGATATCATCCGCCGCGACCGCAATCACCCGTCCATCATCCTGTGGTCCATCGGCAACGAGGTCGCGGAGCAATGGGACAAGGAGGGCTGGCGAGCGGCTATGATGCTGACCGAGACCGTACATCGCACCGACCCCACCCGTCCCACTACCGCGGGTCTGAGCGCCATGTGGCAGTGCTTTGATCATCATATCGCCAACTTTGTGGATGTAGCGGGGATCAATTATCAGCCGCACCTGTACGCCGAGATACACAGACAGCATCCGAACATGATCCTGCTCGGGTCGGAGACAGCCTCCTGCGTATCCACCCGTGGCATCTACCATCTGCCCGCAGAGATCGAGATTCCTGCAAAGATACGCCCCGAGTTGACGGCTTCGGCCTACGAGATGGCCTGCGCCAGTTGGGCGTACTATCCCGAGCGGGAATTTGCGGCGCAGGACGATCTTCCATACGTGGCGGGCGAATTCGTCTGGACGGGCATGGACTACTTGGGCGAGCCTACCCCCTACTACAATCAATGGCCGTCCCGCAGCTCCTACTTCGGGATCGTGGATATAGCGGGACTTCCGAAGAACCGTTTCTACGGGTATAAAGCCCACTGGACAAGCTCGGACGTGCTTCATGTCTTCCCCCATTGGAACTGGGAAGGCATGGAGGGGCAAACGGTGCCGGTGCACGTATACACGAATTGGCCGGAGGTCGAGCTGTTTGTGAACGGTGTCTCCCAGGGTAAACGCCGATTGCGTGAAACAAGCGAGACCCCCATGGAGCAGATCGAACGATACCGACTCATGTGGCCGGACGTGATCTATCAGCCGGGCGAAGTCAAGGCCGTAGCCTACAACGAAAACGGCGAGCCTGCCGCGGAGCAGACCGTAAAGACCGCGGGGGAGCCTGACCGTGTGATTCTCTCCGCCGATCGGGACTCGATTGCCAATGACGGATCGGATCTGGTGTATATTACCGCCGCCATCACCGACAAATACGGCGTCGTGTGCCCTCATGCGAATCATCGTCTGACCTTCTCGGTATCGGGCGCGGGAGAGCTGCTGACCACAGACGCAGGCGACCAGAGAGAGACCGAATCCTTTGCCAGAGCGGACAAAAAGGCGTTGGCTGGGTATCTGGTGGGGTGCGTGCGTTCCCTGCCCGGGAATGGTGCTTCCATTACCGTGACGGTGACGGGAGACGGGCTGACGGACGGGCGCATCACGATTGAGGCGAAATAAACGCCTCAATCACCGTGGAAAACCGAAAAATATACATAAAGGAGCAGGATCGTGGAATACAGAGTATTGGGAAAGACAGGATTGAAAATTTCGAGGTTAGGCTTTGGCGGTATACCGATTCAAAAGATCGATGCCGAAGGCACCCGAAATTTGGTGTGGGAGATGATCAAGGAGGGTGTTAACTTTATCGATACAGCCCGCGGATATACGGTAAGTGAGGAATACCTTGGCTTTGCGCTGGAAGGCGTCAGAGACCGTTTTGTGGTGGCCACAAAAAGCATGGCGCGTACGAAGGAGGCCATGGCCGGAGATATTGACATCAGCCTGAAAAACCTTCGAACCGACTATATCGACCTCTATCAGGTACACAATCCGAGCGCAAAGGATCTGGAACGGGTCATGGCTCCCAATGGAGCTCTTGAAGCGCTGTATGAGGCAAAAACGGCGGGAAAAATCGGGCATATCGGCATTACCCTTCATTCCGTGGAGCTGTTCAGACAGGCGCTCGAGCTGCCTTGGGTGGAAACGATCATGTTCCCCTACAACATTGTGGAGACGCAGGGGGAGGAATTGATCGCTCAGTGCGCCCGTAAGGATATCGGATTTATTTGCATGAAGCCCTTGGCCGGCGGCGCAATCGAGGATGCCGCGACCGCTATGCGGTTTATTGTGAGCAATCCCAACGTAACGGTGGTCATTCCCGGAATGGCAGATCCGGCTGAAATCGCCCAAAACGTATCTGCGGTCGCGGACACGGCACCGCTGACAGCGGAGGAGCTGGCGCAGATCGCACGTATCCAAGAGACCTTGGGCACTCAATTCTGCCGTCGCTGTAATTACTGCGCCCCTTGTACGGCCGGGATCAATATTTCGGCGGTATTCCTGTTTGAAGGGTATTACAGTCGCTATGATCTGAAGGACTGGGCGAAGGAGCGTTATGCACAGCTTGCGAAAACAGCTTCGGATTGCGTCGGTTGCGGGGTATGCGAGAGCCGCTGTCCGTATGATCTTCCGATCCGTCAAATGCTGAAAAAAGCGGCTGAGGCCATGGGAAAATGATCTGATAAAAATCAAAACCACCGGTTGAACCGG
>JAZQXS010000328.1:0-6353 GCA_045633025.1 Eubacteriales bacterium
ACGGCCGTTCTCAAAGCGGAAGAACACCAGAGCGGAGTCCTCGGTATCGAACACGCCCTTACCCTCGCCGAAGGGACACCAGCGGGTGATACCCTTGGTCTTGAAATCGCCGATGCGGTAGGAGGTCTCGGCGGAGCAAGAGACGGGGGTGGGTCTGCCCATCAGATACCAGGTACGGTCGATGGCGTGTACGCCGATGTCCAGGACGGGGCCGCCGCCGGCCAGCTCCTTATCGGTGAACCAACCGCTGGGGGTACCTCTGCGGCGAACGTAGCGGCACTTGGCAGCGTAGATTTCACCGAATACGCCCTGATCGTACAGCTCGCGGCACTTCATGGCCTCGGCCATGTAGCGGGTCACCACAGCCAGCATGAACTGCACGCCGGCCTCCTTGACGGCCTTCTCCATAGCCAGACCCTGCTCCAGGGTAGCGGCCAGGGGCTTCTCGCAGAGGATGTTCTTCCCTGCCTTGGCGGCGGCGATACACACGGGCGCGTGGGCAGCGGTCCAGGTGCAGATATCCACGTAATCCACGTCTACGCCTGCCAACAGCTCTTCCACGGATGCGTAGTAGTTCGGAATGTTGTACCGCTCGGCGGCCGCCTTGGCGCGCTCGGGTACAATATCGGCGATGGCGACCACTTCCACGATGTCGGTCAGCTTCTGATAGGCAGGCAGATGGGCGGAGGTAGCGATATTACCGGCGCCGACGATGCCGACTCTCAATTTCTTTGCCATGATGTTCACCTTCTCCCGGAGGCTTGTCCGGGATCTTCCTTTTTCTTGATTGTTTTTCGATGATTTTACCGGTCATAGGATACCCTGCGTCCTCGGGAGGGCGCGGCGGGTATTCTGTTCACATTATACCACGGCGATCTCGCCATGTCAAGAGAAATTTAGTCTTTTCTACAAAAATATCTTGCATCTCCGTATCCGGTATCTTCGTATCTTCAAACGATCCCGCCCAGATCAAACTCGGAGAGCCACTTATTGGCCTCCTCGCAGACCGCCCGCAGGCAGGCCTCATCGAAGGGGGTGTCCAGCCCGGCGTGGGAGAGCAGGTCGGTAAAGGTCTTGCTGCCGCCCTCTACGGTGTAGGCCATGTAGTGCTTCCACGCATCCGAAAGATCGTTCTGGATCAGAGCCCAGAAGCGGAGTGCCACGGTCTGCGCCAGGCAGTAGTCGATATAGTAGAAGGGGGATGAGTAGATGTGGTGCTGTCTCTGCCAGCCCTCACCCTCAGCGTAGAAGGGGATGTCGCCATCCAGCTTGACCCAAGGCATGTACACGCCCAGAAGCTCCTTCCACACACCGTGACGCTCGGCGGGTGTCATGTCGGGTCTTGCGTAGACCTCATGCTGGAAGTGATCCACCAGGGTGCCGTAGGGGATGAAGGTCAGAGCGCCTGCCAGGTGACTGTACAGGAACTTGCGGGTATCCTCCCCGAAGAAGCCCTCAGCCCAAGGCCAAGCGAAGAACTCCATGGACATGGAGTGAACCTCACAGGCCTCCATGGAAGGCCACATATACTCAAGAGGGATCCGCTTGCGGTTCATCCAGCAGGCGAAGGCATGACCCGCCTCGTGGGTGACCACCTCCACGTCGCCCTGGGTGCCGTTGAAGTTGGCGAAGATGAAGGGCACCTCGTAGTCGGGGATACCGGTGCAGTAGCCGCCGCTCTGCTTGCCCTCGGTAGAAAGGACGTCCAGCAGCTCGCCCTCCCGCATGACGCGGAAGAACTCGGCGGTCTCCGGGGAGAGCTCGTTATAGAACTTGTCGCCCTGCTTGAGGATATCCTCGGGGGTACCCACGGGGCGGGGATTACCCGAGCGGAACATGAGGGCGTTGTCGGCAAAGCTCATGGGATAGGTCTTACCCAGTCTCTCTGCCTGAGCGCGGTAGATGGCATCCGCCACGGGAACCAGATATTTGACCACGGCGGTGCGGAACTTCTTGACATCGGCCTCGGTGTAGCAGTTCCGTCCCATGCGGTAGTAGCCGAGCGTGGTGTAGCCCTCGTAGCCCAGCTTCTTGCCCATGGTATCGCGCAGGTGGGTCAGCTCATCGTAGATGCGATCCAGCTCGGGCTGATTGTCCTTGTACCACTGACCGTTGGCCTTCCATGCGGCCAGACGGCGGGCGTCGTCGGGATCGGACATGAAGGGGGTCATTTGGGAGAGGGTATAGGTATTGCCCTCAAAGGGGATCTGGGCGGAGGCCAGGAGCTTTTCGTAGGCCATGGTCAGATCGTTCTCGGCCTGCATTTCGGGGATGATGTCGGGGGAGAAGGATTTCAGCGCGATCTCGGCGTTGACGAACATAAGGTCGCCGTACTCGGCGGTAAACTCGGCGCGGAAGGGGGATTCCAGCAGGGCGGCGGTGAAGGCCTGGGCGTACTCCTGCACCTCGGGCATGGCGGCGTTGATGTACTTGACCTCGGCGTCGTAGAACTCGTCGCGGGTGTCGATGGAGTGGCGCACCTCAGCCAGCGTGCAGAGGGTCTGGAGGTGCTTCTGGGACTCCTGGTACTCCAGGAATACGGCCTTGGCGGCGGCGTAGTCGGAAGCCTCGCGGAGGCGGGCGGTGAAGGCGGTGAGTTCCGCCTTGGCGGCCTCCATGTCGGGGCGGGCGTAGGGCATTTCGGTGAATTTCATGGTTCTGTTTCCTTTCTGATGGGATTTCATTTTGTAGGGATCGTCGTCCCCAGCGATCCGTTATTCAATTACGGTATAGGTAAACATCTCGTAGTGCAATCTGTCCCCCACGTCCGCGCCTGCGGGCAGGAGGGCGAGGGCGATGAAAATGTCTTTTTCGGGGTCTGTTTCATGGATCTCGCGGAGGTAGGCGTACTCGCCTTCAATGCGGATGAGGGTGTAGTCTTTGGGTTCCATAGGGATCTCCTTGGGTGGGATGGGTTTATTATACCATGGGGGACGGGGGTTTGTCAAGGGAGCATCAGGCTCCGCCGTATAACGAATAATCGTTTCCGGTAGAAGATTTCGGAATATACGAATTTTTGTTCAGGCTACCGTCCTTATGGCTCATATATATTTTGATCAATTCGCGGCTCATATTCGTAATATCATCTCTGGCAATCGCCTCCCTCGGAGACAGCAACAGGATTTCGCTGTTTTCGTAATGATCGGATTGCGGTTCGCCCGAAATGTATTCCATAACAAATACGGCACACCATTGGTCTGATTTAAATTGCATGGACAAGAGTGATTTGGTTCTCACCGTAATGCCCGTTTCCTCAAAAAATTCTCGTTCGATTGCGTGTTCCGGAAGCTCATTTTCTTCCACGTAGCCACCCGGACACAAAATTCTGTTTTTCGCAGACCCATAAGTGTGTCGGACGAGTAGGATTTTACCGTCTATCTCCACGATTCCGCATACCGTGAAAAAACCGTTTCCCATTTTGTTATCCTCCATTCATTTTTGATTTCGATTTTAGGGCTTGTTTGAAAAATAACAGCACGGCTCTGGATGCCCTCCGCTTGCGGATGCGTCCATTCACTACCGTGGTGCCGCTTCGCTACCCTCCCGGAGGGAGCCTAAAGGAGGCAGTTTCTGTCCGCGATAGGCCCCCTCCGGGAGGGGGCTGGCACGCGAAGCGTGACTGGGGGAGAGCGCGGGCATATGAAGTGACACTTTTCATGGCTTACAATTCAATATACCATCTGAGAATAATATCATATCTCGGGTCCCCCGCTTTCGCAGGGCTTCCCCAAACAATCAATCCTTCCCCACGATCTCACACCCCCGTCCGCTCTTGAAAATGGCGTTTGCAGGCACCGCTCCCCGCACCGAGGACAGGGGGTAGATATGGGAGCGCGCCCCGATGACCGTCCCGGGGTTGAGCACGCTGTTACACCCGACCTCGACGAAGTCGCCCAGCATGGCGCCCAGTTTCTTTCGCCCCGTGGGAATAGGGTCAAAATCTCCTTCGAAGCCCGGGGCGGGCTTGACGATAACGGGAGACTTATCGCTCTTGACGTTGGAGGTGATGGCGCCCGCGCCCATGTGGGACTTGTAGCCCAGCACCGAATCGCCGACGTAATTATAATGGGGCACCTGCACGCCGTCAAAGAGGATGCAGTTCTTCAGCTCGGTGGAATTGCCCACCACGCAATCATCCCCCACCAGGGCGGAGCCGCGGATGAATGCACCGTGGCGTACCTCGGTGCGCTCCCCGATGATGGCGGGCGCGCCGATATACGCCGTGGGCGCGACGGCGGCGGACTTGGCGATCCAGATCCCGTCGGCGGGATGGTCGTAAACGGCGGGATCCAGAGTGTCGCCCACCTCCCGTATAACGGTAGCGATATCAGGCAGGATCTCCCACGGAAACTCGGTATGCTCCAGCCAGGGCTTGGCGCGGGTATGGGTCAGATCAAAGAGCGCTTGGGTACGAAGAGAGATGCGCGACGTGTTCTTACTCATAGCAAAATTCCTCTCAAACCAATTTTTCCGCGGCGATGGCGTCCGCCATTTCCTGCGCGTAGGCGGCGCAGGTTTCCGAATCCGCAGCCTCCGCCATGACCCGTACCACCGGCTCGGTGCCGCTCTTTCGCAGGAGCAGACGTCCATCGCTTCCGAGCCGACGGTTGCAATCCGCCAATTTTTCCTGTACGGCAGGATTTTTCAGCACCGCGTCCTTGTCGGGCACGCGGATATTCAGCGTAACCTGGGGATACATGACCACGGGCTCGGCGAGCTTGGACAGAGGGAGCTTGCTCTCCAGCATCCGCTCCATCACCATGATGGCGGTCAGGATCCCGTCGCCCGTAGTGGCGTACTTGCGCAGGATGATGTGTCCCGATTGCTCCCCGCCCAGCGAATAGCCGTTCTCCACCATGTTCTCGTACACGAAGCGATCCCCCACGGTGGTTTGGACGTAGTGCATGCCCGCCTGCTCCAGCGCGCGGTACAGCCCCATATTGGACATGACCGTGGTAACGACGGTCCGGCTTGCCAGATTCCCCTGCTCGCGGAGCGCTGCGCCCAGGATATAGAGGATATGATCCCCGTTGATCTCCTCCCCGCGCTCATCCACCGCGATACAGCGATCCGCATCTCCGTCGAAGGCGAAGCCTACGTGAAGCCCTTCTTCCCGCACCAGCCGCTTGAGGCGGTCGATGTGGGTAGAACCGCAATCCACGTTGATATTCACCCCATCCGGCTGATTGCCCACAACGTAGGTCTTGGCGCCCAGCGCCTCGAACACCGTCCGCCCGATCATCCAGGCGGCGCCGTTGGCGCAATCCAGCCCTACCCGCAGATCCTTGTAGGAATGCGCGGCCAAGGAAATGAGATAGCCCACGTAGCGGTTGCGGCCGGCGACGTGATCTACGATGCGGCCGATGTCGGCGCCCACAGCCATGGGAAGCTCGGGCTCCGCCAATCCCAACGCCGACGCGCCGCCATCCAGATAGGCCTCGATCACCTCGATGGTATCGTCGCCGATCTTCTCCCCGCGGCGGTTGACGAGCTTGATCCCGTTATCCGCAAAGGGATTATGGGAGGCCGAGATCATCACGCCCCCATCGAAGCCGTCCCGCTCGGTCACAAAGGACACCGACGGCGTGGTGGTCACGTGGAGCATGTAGGCATCGGCGCCCGACGAAGTGAGTCCCGCCGCCAGCGCGTACTCCAGCATGTAGCTCGAGCGCCTTGTATCCTTCCCTACCACGATACACGGACGGTGATCCTCCACCGCATCCTCACCAAGTCCTCCCAGGTCATGCCGGCGGCAGTACCAGCCCAAGAACCGCCCGATCCGATAGGCGTGCTCGGCGGTCAAGGTGACGTTGGCTTCCCCGCGGAAACCGTCTGTTCCAAAGTATTTTCCCATATTGTACCCCTTATGCGTAAAATTGCGGGGCGCCTTACGGCGTCCTTCACCATACAGTATAGCAATTTTTCGGAAGGAGTATCCGATTTTTTTCAGGGGATCTCTAAATATTCATACGAAATCTTGAATAGAGCGAATGCCTCCTGGCGTCCGACAGGCAAGCCCTTACAGGCTTGCACCGTGGATCCCTACCCATTGGGTTATTTGGAAAACGCAAGAACGGATTCGCCTTCAGGATCTTGATCGCGGAGTAGTATCAGTCATACTGCAATTTTTTCAAACAAGCTCTTGTTCTTGAAAGAGGCGCGGGGGAAACCGAGCTGCAAGCAGTTTCTCAAGAAGTTTCCCCCGCGTAGGTATTCGGTTGTTTCTTACTTCAACCCCAGCACAGCGCCGCCGATGATGCCGGCGTCGTTGCGGAGGGTGGCGATGCGGATATCCGCGCCCTTGACGATACCCTGACCGTAGGCCTCTGCGCGAACCAGCGGAACCAGCATAT
>JAZQXS010000329.1:0-7140 GCA_045633025.1 Eubacteriales bacterium
CCTACGTCATCGACCTCCGCGCCTACGGACCCGAGTATGACGCGGAATTCAAGGAGATGTTCTATCTCCATGGCCACATGAACCCCATGGGGTATCGGTTTACCGCCGAAATGTTCTGTTCTTATATTGATTATATCATCCGGCACGATCCCAAGAGCTTTGCTAACGTGGGATTTGTGGGGAACCGGGTGGGGATGCTTTGTTGATTCCCTGCATAAATGAATAAAGAGAATAAGCTGGCACAAAGAAAAGATTTGCGGCTAAAACAATATGATTACAGCTCTAAGGGCGCTTATTTTGTAACGATATGCATTAAGGACAGAAAAAGAATACTCTCGAATATAATCAAACCGGCGGTAGGGGTCGGCGCCCACGACGACCCGTTGATCCCTCAACCGTTGATCCCTCGGGTTCAACTGACAAGAATTGGTGGTATTGTTCAGAAATATTTGCTGTCAAGCGAAAACATCTCCGGCGTAAAAATTGATCGTTATGTTATAATGCCCGATCATATACACGTCATGATCTTTCTTTATCCCGATGAATACGCTACAAGAAAGGACGGGTCGTCGAGGGCGCCGACCCCTACCAATGAAATGTTGCCGCACATCGTTTCCACGTTTAAACGATTTTGTAATAAGAAAATAGGAGATAATATTTTTCAGAGAGGATATATTGAGCATATTGTTCGTGATCGAGCGGATTACGAAGCAAGAATAAAATATATCTACGAAAACCCCATTCGTTGGTACTACGACGAATTATACGAAGAAGAATAGGGGTATGGGCTTTGTCCTGTGCCCGCGTTGATTGCAACGCTGTAATATAAATGCGAAACTTGCGATGATAAAACAGAAAAACAAATAGTGTTGGAGGATTCGACTGTGGAATCAAGCAGACACGGTTATATTGATCAATACGGTTATCGATGCGGAATTGAAATGATGGGCGAAGATATTGTCGTGTTCGACAGCACGCCCAATCTATCCTTTGATTTCAAGAAATACGGGATCAAGATAAGACGCTCAAAAAATTATGATTATATTTTGCACTATGCCATAAAAAATGAGCAGTTATTCCTATGCAAAATAGAAGTCTGTCTTTCGCTTGGGAGTAAAAAATCCCAAATATTCGGTGTGAACGCAAAAACGATCGATAATGGAAAATGGAGCATCTTTCATTTTGACGATATGCCTTGGGAATACACCGGAATTTTGAGTATCGGAAGAAATTTTGATAATCGCAATTGGAAGCATGATGAGAAAGCAACCCCTGTTCCGTTTTCCCCCGATGCCTATATGGAGAATGGATACGTAAAATTTGAAAAAGGAAGAATTACAGAAAAATCGCTTATTCATAGAGATAAATAAAGCGGATGTATCGAGATGAACGAGAAAACCCCGACAGACCTTTCAAATCTGTCGGGGTTGCTTATTTGGCTACTGCGGATCGAATCTGCGCCGCAATAACAATTTTTTTGGAACGCGATAGATCCGATCAGAGCATCATCGCGCTTTTGGGGATGGTTTTTTTCGTATGGAGCGAAATTATTTTGAAATCTCTGCAAGCTTCGCGTAATACCGCTGACCCAGCTCGTAGATGGCGGGGCGGGAGAAGTGGATGATGTCTCCGTTGCCCCAGCCCAGGGGATGATCGATGCCTTCCTCGGCGTTGGACTTGAGGCCGTCGGTCTCCACGAAGGCGGCGGGGGCGCAATCCTTACAGACGGCGCGGATGGCATCCAGTACGGGGGTGCAGATCTCGATATTGACGTCTCTCCAATCGTGGACGAAATCGCCCGCGATGAAGGGAAGGTCGGGTACGTCAAAGGCGGTTCTGACCGACTCCACCAGGGTTTTCAGATGGTTATAGTGCTGATCAAAGGTAGCGTGAAGGCCTGCGTCGGTCTCGCCCTGGTGCCACAGGAGGGCGACGAGGCGGTTTTCGGGGTTGAGAGACAGCGCAGTGCGGATCATCTCCACCATGTGGAGGTAGAGGTCATCGGTGAGCTTCCAGCGGTTATCCAAAAAGCCCGTACCGCCCACGCCCGCCCGCAGGATCAGGAGCTTGCGGTCCTCGGCCAAACGGCCGGCGTTTACGTATTCCCGCGCGAAGGGAAGGGAAAAATTGGCCTGGATACCGTTGCCCGCCACCTTTTCCACGGCCAGGGAAAGGGTGTCGTTTTCGTTCATATACCAAATACGGCCGTCGGGGGCGTAGGGCGCGTCCACGTGGCCGAAGGCGTAGCCCTCGGAATTGGACTGGCCTGCCTGGATGATGATGTCGAATTTGTCTTTCGTGAAATCGTGCAGCATGATGGTTGTCTCCTTTTTTAATCGTTTACGATGGCTTCAAAGGCCGCGAAATAGCGTTTGCCCAACTCATAGGTGGCGTCGCGGGAAAAATGGATATCGTCGTACTTGCGGGATTCGGGGGGATTTTTCCCTTGGGCGTTGGAGTCCAGCCCGTCGGTCTCCACGAAGGCGCAGGCCTCAAATTCACGGCAAACGGCATGGATGGCGTCCAGTACGGGGAAGCAAGCGTCCAGATTGGCGGGGTTGTACTTCCAATGGTGAACGAAATCCCCGGCGATGAAGGGAAGGGCGGGGGCGCGGAAGGTCTCTCGGACGGTGGAGAGCAGGGTGGACAGATGGTGGTAATGGAAATCGTAGGTGGCACGGTGGATGGCGTCGGTCTCCCCCTGATGCCAGAGAAAGGCCACCAGGCGGTTGTCGGGATTCAGCGCCAGCGCGGTGCGGGTCATGTCCATCATGCGGAGATAGAGGTCGTCGGTGAGCTTCCAGCGGTTGTCCGAAAAGCCCGTGCCGCCCGCGGCAGTGCGGAGGATCAGGAGCTTTCTCCCCTCGGCCAGCTTGCCGGCGTTGACATATTCGCGGGCGAAGGAGAGGGCAAAGCAGGCGCGGATGCCGTTGCCCTCCACCGCCTCGGCGGCGAGGGAGATCGTTCCGTCCTCGTTCATGTACCAGATGCGGCCGTCGGGGCAATAGGGGGCTTCGGCGGGGCCGAAGCTGGAGCCGTAGGCGTTAGACTGGCCTGCCAGAATGAGGATATCAAAGGTATCTTTTGAAAAGTCGTGCAGCATAAGAAATACCTCCATTGCGTTATCCTTCATATTGTAGCACAAATTTTTCGATTTGGCAAGTGGGATAGACAAAAAACACGGATTTTTGATTATATTTTTTGGTCAAAACCGCTTGACGGCGGTTGTGTTTTATGGTATAATGAAAATATCGGGTGTACTGCCCATCGAAGAACAAAAAACGAACGATAGACCCGCATCTGCGGGAAGGAGGTTTTTTTATGCTGCCTATTGCGATTCAGCTTTATACGGTTCGTGACGCGGCCGAGGCCGATTTTGAGGGTACCCTGCGGGGGATCAAGGCCATGGGCTATGAGGGCGTGGAGTTCGCCGGTCTGTACGGCAATTCTCCTGCTAAGGTCAAGGCTCTCTGCGAGGAGATCGGTCTGAAGCCCATCTCGGCTCACGTTCCTTACTTTGATATGGTCGCCGACCCCAAGGGCGTGCTGTCCGACTACGCCGAGATCGGCTGTGAGTACGTTGCCATCCCCTACCTGACCGAGGAGTGCCGCCCCGGCACCGACGGCTTCGCCAAGGTGGTGGAGAACGCCGCCATGCTGGGTAAGATGGCCAAGGAGCTGGGCATGACCCTGCTCTACCACAACCACGATTTCGAGTTTGAGAAGATCGACGGCAAGTACGCGCTGGAGGTGCTGTACGATACCGTTCCCGCCGACCTGCTGGAGACCGAGCTGGATACCTGCTGGGTTCGCGTGGGCGGTGAGGACCCCGCGCCCTACGTCCGCAAGTACACCGGCCGCGCGCCCATCGTCCATCTGAAGGACTACGTGGGCGGTAAGTCCGAGCATATGTACGAGCTCATCGGCATCGAGTCCGAGGAAAAGGCTGTCGAAGAGAATCCCTTCGAGCTCCGTCCCGTGGGCTTCGGTTGCCAGGATATGCCCGCTATCGTCGCCGCCGCCGAGGCTGCCGGCGCGAAGTGGGTCGTGGTCGAGCAGGATCAGCCCTCCATGGGTCTGACCCCCATGCAGTGCGCCGAGAAGAGCATCAACTATCTGCGGGCGCTGTAATCGCTCTTCGTCTGATATGCCGAAAGGAGGCCGGAGCTATGAAACGCATACTGATTTGGTTGGTGGCGGCGGTCTTTCTTCTGTCCGGCGTATCCTGCAGCTCAACACCGAAAACACCGCCTGCGCAAGCGGAGGAGACCGTAACGCTGTCTGATCTGCCTGCGGCGCAGGACATCTATGAGAATACCCGCTACATCTCGAATGAAGAATTGTGGGAGAGAGATCGGCCGCTTGACGAGGGCTTGACCGTCGTGTACGGGTTTGGGCTGGATGATTCGCTCATAGAGTTTTTCATAGACCGTCCCGCCAAGAATGGAGTGGACGGGGTGTGTCCTTTGCCTCAAGTCGGCGGTATCAGAACGAATATCTATATGGTTCTGTGCTTCAAATCAGGGGATGCGATGGATATCCAGTATATCGGCGTGTCCTGTGAGGAGGAGGTTCCCGGCGAGACCGAAGCTCTGTTCGTGGCCGCGAATCTTGCGGCGGATGCGATGGATCGAGCGGTGATCACGTTCATCAACCGTTTGGCGGAGACCGAGGATTCTGCCCTGTACAGACCCGACAAGGCGACCCTTGCGGAGAGCTCGGCGGTCTGCGCCTACCTGTACGATACGATCACCCATCTGGCTCTGTACGGAGAAAAGGATGAGGCCTGCCCTGTGGCGGTGTACCGCCAGGATACGGCCTACGAGGCATTTTCGAGACTCGATTCGATCGAGCATTCGGATACCTACTACCTGCGCGCCCGCGTAACCGTTACGCCCGGGATCTGTCTTGCGGTGCCCGAGGGGCTTTATAACGCCGAATACGGCGAGAAAATCCGCATCCGCGGAGTCAAGGCTTCCTTTGATAACGTCCACGCCGAGGCGGGGGATCACTATATCAATCTCTACCCCTTTGGCGTATCGGAGAATGTGAGCGGAAAGAAATTTGAATGCTGCGGCGAGACCTTTGCCTTCGAATCTCCCGACTCCTTTGCGAAGATCGGGCAGAATGCCCGGTTTGACTCGGACGGGGAATCCTACGTGGAGTTTTTGGCTGATCGCCAAAATCGTATTTCTTCAGCGTCCTTCTCTTACGCCGCTGAAATGTATATGGAAAGCGGAGGAGACGTTCTTTTGACCCGCATCGCGGCGGGGGTGACCTACCGCTTGGGCGGGGAAGACCGTTTTGCGGAATCGGAGAGGGAGATCTTCTTCAATAAGGCTTAACCCGCTATACTATGATGTATGAAACGGCCTTCGTGCCGTTCAGATAAACTTGAAAATTTTTTGATAAAGGAGAAATTTATCATGGCAGAAGCAAAAATGGATGCCGCTCTTGACTACAAGAACCAAAAGGTCGAGACCGCCATCGACACCAACAAGAAGCTCCGCGTAGGTATCATCGGCTGCGGCTGGATCGCAGACGCGCACATTGATTCCTACAAGCGTATGCCCGACGTTGAGATCGTGGCCGGCGCTGACCTCATCCCCGGTAAGGCCGAGAACTTCTTCAAGAAGCACGGCGTGGAGGGCGTTAAGACCGACTACGCCTCCCACAAGGAGATGCTGGACGACGAGTCTCTGCAGTTGGATGCCGTTTCCATCTGCACCTACAACCGCCAGCACGCAGGTCCCGCCATCTACGCTCTCCAGAAGGGTGTCAACGTTATGTTGGAGAAGCCCTTCACCGTTACCCTGGACGAGGCTATCGAGGTCATGAAGGCCGAGAAGGAGAGCGGTAAGATCCTGTCCATCGGCTTCCAGCCCAGACTGGATCCCAACATGCAGATGATCAAGAAGATCGTTGAGTCCGGCGAGCTGGGTCAGATCTACTACATCCAGACCGGTGGCGGCCGCCGCCGCGGTATTCCCACTCCCTTCCCGGAGGTCACCTTCATCCGTGACGAGACCGCAGGTCTGGGCGCGCTGGCTGATATCGGCTGCTACTCCCTCGACATGGTTCTCAACGCCATCGGCTATCCCAAGCCCCTGACCGTTACCGGCTACAAGTCCGATTTCTTCGGTAAGAACCCCACCACCTACCCCGATCATCCCGAGTACGCCGCTAAGTTCGGCGTGGATGACTTCGCCGCTGCCTTCGTCCGTCTGGAGGGCGGTATCATCCTGGACTTCCGTATTGCTTGGGCTATGAACATCAATACCCCCGGTGACACCATCATTCTGGGTACCCAGGGCGGTCTCCGTATTCCTTCCACCGACTGCTGGAACGGCTCTGTGGGCGGTCCCATGACCATCTACAAGACCATCGGCGGCATCGACTACGAGACTCAGGTTCCGATCATCAACGACGGCGGCCCCAGCCTGTTCGACCGCAAGATCCGCTCCTTCCTGGACGCTTGCAAGAACGGCGGCAAGGCTCCCGTTCCTACCTCTCAGATCATCTACAACCAGGCTATCCTGGACGGTATCGCCAAGTCCGCTAAGCTGGGCCGCGAGATCGAGATCGAGATTCCTACCATCTGATTATAGGTTGATTATAACCCGCAGGGAGTTTTCTCTGCGGGTTTCTTTTTCTTACTTGATGTGGTGAAAATGACTAAAATGGAGCTCATGAATTTATGACAAAGCGCTAAATATCCCAAACTGCAAAAACTTTGAAAAACCCCCTTGACAAACGGAAGTTGAAGTGCTATAATATGCAGGCTGTCGACAAGACAGCAGGCTGTCAACGAGCGGGACACCGCGAACGACGGCAAGACAAAATATCACGAAAAAAGTTGAAAAACTTTTGAAAAACCTCTTGACAAATGAAAAGAGATGTGATATAATGTCAAACACTTCCGTCCAAAGTTAAGGGCGGCTCGAAAGAGCCTTGAAAAAAGTTGAAAAAACTTTTGCAAAACCCCTTGACAAAAGGAAAAGGATGTGCTATAATATGCAAGTCGCGCAAAACGCGGCATGAGCGAGAGAGACTCGCACAGATCATTGACAATTGAACAACAGGAGATTAAAGTACAAGCAGAAGCTTAGTGCGAAAGAATCTCGAATTTCTTTGAAAAAA
>JAZQXS010000330.1:0-12959 GCA_045633025.1 Eubacteriales bacterium
CACCTTGACGGTGATCTCGTCTTCAAGCAGGATCTCCTTGGCGATCTCCTCAGAGAAGGCCACGCCCGCGCCGTTCTTGCAGACCAGGATCTCGCCCTTGCGGGAGGCAAAGACGACGTCGATACCGTTCACGTCGGTCTCCACGCCGCTGTAACCGATCGCGCAGAGCACGCGCCCCCAGTTGGCATCCGCGCCGAAAATAGCGGCCTTCATGAGGGAGGAGCAGATGACCGACTTAGCGATCCTGCGTGCGGATTCCAGATCCCGGCCGCCCTTGACCTCGCATTCAAAGAGGCGGGTTGCGCCTTCGCCGTCCGCAGCAATGCAACGGCAGAGATAGACGGTCAGAGTATTGAGCGCCTCCATGAAGGCGGTAAAATCCTCGCCCTCTGCCACGATGGGATCGTTCCCTGCCATACCGTTAGCCATGAGGGTAACCATATCGTTGGTGGAGGTATCGCCATCCACGCTGACCATGTTGAAGGTCGCCTGAATATCGGTGGAAAGCGCCTTCTGCAGCATTTCGGGAGCCACGGCGCAGTCGGTGGTGATGAATACCAGCATGGTCGCCATATTGGGATGGATCATACCCGAGCCCTTGGCGATACCGCCGATGCGGCAGGTCTTGCCGCCAACCGTAAACTCCAAGGCAAGCTCCTTGACCTTGGTATCGGTGGTCATGATACCGTAAGCCGCATCCAGAGAGCCGTTCTTGCTCAGACCGCCCACCAAAGCGGGGATCCCGTTTGCAATGGGGGTGATGTCCAGAGTCTGACCGATGACACCGGTGGAGGCAACCACCACGTCCGAAGCATTCATCTTCAGCTCGGCGGCCAGCAGGTCGGACATTTGCTCCGCGATCTCAATGCCATTGGCGTTACAGGTGTTGGCGTTTCCGCTGTTACAAATGACAGCCTGGGCGTACCCGTCTGCAATGTGATTTTTGGTAACCGTCAAGGGCGCGCCCTTAACGCGGTTGGTGGTATACACGCAGGCGGTAGCGGCGCGGGTTTCGGAATAGATGACCGACAGATCGTGCTTGGTCTTATTCTTACGGATACCGCAATGAATGCCATTGGCGGTAAAGCCCTGCGCGGCGCAGACACCGCCGGGAATCTGAGTAATGGTAGTCATGATCTTCTCCTCTATATTATTATGTGAACGAATATTTATACAACGAGATTCGACGTAGGATGAGCGCCCAAAAGGATATTCAAGCACTCCACGGCGGCGCCGCTTGCGCCCTTGCCCAGGTTATCGTAGCGCGCCACCAGGATCATACGGTCAGCGTTTCCGTACATGCTGATCTCCATGCTGTCCTTCCCTGTCATGGCGCCGGCCGACAGGAAGCCGGATTCATCGGTATTGGCTACGCGCACCAAGGGGGAGCCGTCATAGGTCTTGTGGTAGAGCTCCAGAATATCGGCAGGCGTGGCGCCGCGGACATCAGAGCCGAACAGAGGCACCGTAACCTCCATACCCGAATAGAAATCGCCAACGATGGGCAAGAACACGGGCGGATTGTTTAATCCCGTGTAAGCCTTCATTTCGGGAAGATGCTTATGAGCCTGTCCGAGCGCATACTGTCTGGGCGCATCCAACAACCCGTCGCGGTCGGGATTTTCGTAATCAGCAATCATGTTCTTGCCGCCGCCGCTGTATCCTGTCAAGGACGTAGCCGACAGGTGGGCATCGGGGGACAGAAGACCGCTTTGCACCAGAGGACGTACCAAAGCGATGAATCCGCTTGCGTGGCACCCCGGTACGGCTATGCGGTTGGAATTGGCGATCTTTTCGTAAAAGCTCGCATCCAGCTCAGGGAAGCCGTACGCCCATGCGGGATTGGTTCTGTGGGCGGTAGAGGTATCCAGCACCCGAACGGCAGGATTCTCAATCATGGAGACCGCCTCAACAGACGCGGCATCGGGCAGACAAAGGAACACAATATCCGCCGTATTCAGCATTTCACGCCGTGCTTCGACGTCCTTTCTCTTGTCCTCGGGAAGAACCAAAATCGTCACGTCGTCGCGCTCCGCCAAGCGTTCACGAATCCGCAGGCCCGTTGTTCCGGCCTGACCATCAATGTATATTTTTTTCATATATTCACCTTTTATGCATAAATTTGCATAGTTCTTTGAAAGATACCTCATATTATACATGGAAACGCCTCATTTGTCAAGCCGTTTTTGCATATTTTTTCACTCGAGACGGAGGGTTCTAAAAAATTCTGCGTTTTGGCGAGATTTCATGATATACAATGTATTGTTTTGGCCAAATTGACGGATACACAATGCCGTCATCTGTTCTCATTTAAAAATATTTGATGTAATTTTTACCAAAACACAGAAAGGTCTTGTATTTTGGATCAATCTGTGTTATACTGTCCGTATTGTCAAAACTTACATCCATCGGAAAGAAGGCCCAGCATTCATGCATGATCTGTCTATCCTCACGCAGGTGTCCTCATGACCCGCGCCGTTCGTTTTTCTCTGCGCCTCTTCGGCGCAGCTCTGCTCATACTCGCGCTTCTGCTCACGATTTCCTGTTCGCTCCAAGACTCCGAGCTGACAACCGCGGATGCAACCGCGGATGCAACCGCGGAAACCTCCGCTGAGGCGGAGCCCGATCCAACGGAGCCTCCTCCGGAGCCCCCGATCACGCCCGAAACCGATACAAGCGAAATGACGCCTCCACCGGATGAAAGCACCGCGGCTCATGATGTTACCACCGCCGAGCCGCTCCCCGAAGAGAATACTGAACCCGATACCGAACCCGATTCGGAGGTGATCACCGAGCCACCGGAGGTGGAAACCATTCCTCCCGAGCGAATTCCCGACGGCACACTTCCGTTTGTTCCCGATCATCCCGAGGCCATTACGAACGATTGGAAAGCCATTTGGATCAGTCAGTTCGACTTGACCCTGATGTACCTTCAAAACGGCGCGCAACGCCCGGAAGACGACTTCCGCAAGCGTGTGACCGTCATGATGGACAACATTGCGGCTGACGGATTCAACACCGTGATCCTTCAGCTTCGCCCTTACGGAGACAGTATGTATCCCTCCGAGCTCTTCCCGCCCAGCCGATACTGTGTCGGCTCCTACGCAGGAAGCTTTCTCTATGATCCCATCCCCGTGCTTCTGGAATTATGTAAGGAACGGGGGCTGTCCGTACACGGCTGGATCAATCCCCTCCGCGCCATGATGGCAGCCGAGCTGCAGCAGGTAGATGACCGCTACCCCATCAAGCAATGGTATAACGATCCATCCAAGCGGGGCGACTATCTGGTGGAAACAGAGGGCCGTTGGTACTTAAACCCGGCTCACAGTGAGGTACGCCGTCTCATTTGCGACGGTGCCGCAGAAATCCTGACCCGTTATGATCTGGATGGCATCCATATGGACGACTACTTCTACCCAACCACCGACGCTGTTTTCGATATGAATGCTTACAGCGCCTACCAATCCGGCGGAGGAACGCTTTCCTTGGCCGATTGGCGGCGAGACAATCTGAACAAGCTGGTCTCCGAGCTCTACGCCACCGTCAAAACGTACGATCTGCGCGCCTTGTTCGGGATTTCTCCGTCGGGCGTGCTGACCACGGTGTACAACAACCACTATGCCGACGTGTACAAGTGGTGCTCCTCCCCCGGCTACGTAGATTACATATGCCCGCAGGTCTACTTCGGCTTTGAGCACGCCACCTGCCCCTTCGACGAGGTGTGCGAGCTGTGGCAGGATCTGATCCAAACCGACTACGTCAGCCTCGTCATCGGTATGACCTTTGGCAAGGCCGCCGCAGGGATTGACGAGTGGGCAGGCGCCGCAGGCAAGGATGAATGGTCGCGGTACAACGACATTCTTCTGCGCTCCCTTCAATATACGGAAACGCTGGAGCGTTGCGTCGGCGTGACCGTATTCTGCTATCAGCATTTGTTTGATCTGGCGACAGGCGAAATTCTGGAAGCATCCTTGACGGAGCATACCCTGTTCACGCCATATTTCAAAGAAATTTCTTGGCACACAAATTCCCAAGAGGACACCTCAAAAAATGCAAATTCCACCCCATAGAAAGGCAGATCCACCCTTGAACACCCGCAAAAAGAACCATCCGCGCAAGGCATCGCGGAGAAACCAAGAGCGAGAGCTATCCCGTCTGCAAAGCGAGCTGGCCGCAGAACGCCGCCGTACCGCCAAGCTGGAACGAGAGCTTTCCGATCTCAAGCGTCAAGTCAGCGCGACCGTACACGCCCAAACACCCAAGCACCGACAGAAGCATCAAGCCCCGGAGGAGCGTTTACTCAACGCAACCAACCGTCGGGCGCATCACCACCGCAAATCCTTCTTTATTCTGTATCTCGTAGAGGTCATCCGCGAGTCCGCTCCCGTACTGTTCATCATGCGTATGCTCGCATATCTGCGTCGGGTTCGCCTTGTGCAAACCATCTTCACGCTTCTGCCTTTGATCATGGCGATCATCGCGGCAATCGTCGCGGTGATCTTGGTTTCCCCCGCCCTGCTCCCTCTCCTGATCCTGATCATCGCAATACCAACCCTCTTAGCGATGCTTCGTTTCCGGCGTATGAATCGGATTTTGAAGGAAACGCTCTCCAACTGTCATATACGTGTCATGATCCCTCCCCGCGGGCAAGCATGGCAGGAGAATTCTTTTTTCATCCGCAACGCCCGCTCCATGGCAACCGAGGAAAATACAGCTATCCTGATCGTCACCCCTTACCTGCTCTCCAAACGTGGACTCGGCGGGCAGGGTTTCTTCTTCACCGCGCGCCAAGAGGCAGATCGGCTCTATATTGTACGGCGGCATTACTTTTTCCTTCTCCGTCGAAAAATTTTGGATACGCTGAGCGCAAATTTGACCATCATTTACTGATCCCTGCATAAAAGCCTCTCTGTGAGACCATACTCTCTCCACCCGAACGGGAAATCCATACACGGAGGAAATCAAAATGGTACTCACACAAAAAGAGCTTACTCTCATCAAGGATCTCAAGGGGCAGGAACAGCTCTGCATCGACAAGTACAGAAAACACGCCGAATGCGCGGGCGACCCTCAGCTCAAGCAGTTATTCAATCAGATCGCCGGGGTGGAGCAGGAGCATCTGAATACCCTGACCCAAATGGAGAACGGCGGAAATCCCGGAGTCGGAGGCGGTAAATCCTCCACTATCCCCACCTTTGCGACCTACTACACCCAGGCCGAGACCCCCGAGAAGAAGCAGGATTGCTATCTCTGCACCGACCTTCTCACCACCGAAAAGCACGCCTCCGGACTCTATAACACCTGCGTGTTTGAATTCGGACAGAGCGAGCTCCGTCAGGTACTCAATCACATCCAGACCGAGGAGCAGCAGCACGGGGAGATGATCTACAAGTATATGCAGGCGAACAATATGTACTCGTAAAAGCTCCGCCGTGCGGGGTTCGATGCGCCGCTCCCATTGAATCCCGTTCTCCATGACAGCAAAACAAAAAAGGATTCCCGCACCCATTACAGGTACGCCGAATCCTTTTTTTGTTGCAGTTGATATTGATTTCAAACGAAATCAAGCCTTAACGTCAAGAACCTTCTTGCCGTCGTAGAAGCCGCAAACCTTGCACACGCGGTGGGGCTTGACCATCTCGTTGCACTCGGGGTTGGAGCACTTAACGAGACCGCAGGCCTCCAGCTTGGTGTTGTTGGATCTTCTGGTATCTCTGCGAGCCTTGGAAACTTTACACTTTGGTACTGCCATATTGACACCTCCTCCTGGGCAATTGCTATCTGAATACCCTTGCGGGCATATCATTCAAAAATAAAAGAATACGTAGGATCCGCGGTTTTATTTTCCGCTGTCGCCGCTGTCGGTTTCATCCTCGTCAAACTTCAAGGAAGCCAGCACCGCCCAACGGGGATCGATCTCCTTCGTGGGACAGCCGCAAGCGCCCTCGCTCAAGGGCTTTCCGCATTTGGGGCACAGACCGGGACAATCCTCTTGGCAGAGCAGACGCATGGGGAAAGACAGGATCAGCGCTTCCCGCACCGAATCGTCGATATCCAGCATACCGTTCTCCAGGATGACATATTCATCCACGTTGTCCTCCTCCTGCTCCTCGGTCAAGGTTCCCTCGGTGACCACTGTTCGCTCAAAGGGCATGGTAAATACACCTTCCACATCCGAAAGACAACGCGCACAAGTTCCGCTGTACGGAATTTCCGCCGTAGCAACCAAGCGCATATACCCGCCTTGATTGGTGATTTCTCCCACAACACGGACGTCGCCCTTAAAGCAGACGCCATAGGGAGCCTCCGGCTCAATGGGAAAATCAATAGGCATCCGGGTGATCTCCCCGCGAAGCATGGGTTTCAAATCCAAATTCATGCCTTTTTTCCTCCCTTTCGCAAGCTTTCATACAGGCGCAAAACACGACATTGTTTATTATACCCGATTTTCGTCCGCTTGTCAATAGCTTTTGAAAATTTTGTTTGAAATTGTTTTGACAATTATTTTGGATAGGAAGACGATTCTTTATGAAAATTGCCGTCACGCCTTGACACACCTTTCAAAATATGCTACAATGTAAAAACAATTCTTTTTACCTATAATATAGGAGGTTTCCATGCGATCGTCGGGTGTGATCTGTGAATTTAACCCGTTCCACAGCGGACACGCCTACTTGCTGTCCCGTATGCGGGAGCAGGTGGGAGAGGACGGATGTGTGATCTGTCTCATGAGCGGACGGTTCGTTCAGCGCGGGGAGACATCGGTGGCCGATCCTTATCTGCGCGCGAAAACCGCGCTGGCGGGAGGCGCCGATCTGGTTTTGGAGCTTCCCTTCCCTTGGTCCGCCTCCAGCGCCGAGCATTTTGCCGCCGCAGGAGTATGGATCCTGACACAACTGAAGGCAGACACGTTGACCTTTGGCAGTGAATGCGGGAATCCCGATCTGCTGTCCCGCGCCGCCGCGGCAGTATCCGACCCATCGTTCGGGGAGCTGTATGCAACGCTGTGCCGTCGAGGAATGGGCACCACGGCAGCCTACGCCGAAGCGATCCGACAGATCTCCGAAAGCGGCGAAATCCCCCTTCCCCCCGGGTTCCCCTCCTCCAACGATCTGCTGGGAATTGCCTACATCCGCGCCTTGAACCAATTGACCGCTTCACGGGGGCAAGCGCCATCCCCCGTCATCGTTACCCGCCTCGGCTCCGGGTATCGGGAGGATACCCTGACCGAGGGCGCTTACCCTTCCGCCACCGCCCTCCGTCTCTTGATTCGAGAGGCTGCCTGCGATCCCGTGGCGCTGGAGGCGATTTTGACCGGTACAATGCCCGCCGCCGCGCTCGAGCTCCTTTTGTCTGCGATCCAAAGCAACGAAATGCCGCTGGCTGGGGAACGGCTCATGTCCGTCTACCACGCCCTGTACCGCATCAAGCGTCCGTCGGAATTGGAAAATCTCGCCGAGTGGGGGGGCGGATTGGCCGGGCACGTCTTTCGACACGCGCAAAGCTCTGCCACCGCCGAGGAATTTTTTTCGGCTATCCGCACGAAGCAGTACACCGACGCGCGCTTGAAGCGAGCGCTTCTTTTCGGTACGCTGGGGGTCACCGAGGATGATCTCCGCGCCTCTCCCGCCTACACCACTCTGCTGGCCGCGAACAAGCGGGGGTGCGCCTATCTCAAGGCTTGGAAAAAGACGTATCGTGATGCGTTGATGTCAGTCGTGACCAAGCCCGCCGACGCGCCGGAGGGGAGAGAGCGGGAGTTGGGCGAGCTTGCCGACGGCCTGTTCACCCTGTGCTACCCAGAACCCAGGGATGCGGGGGCTCTGCTCCGCAGAACGCCTTGGATCGAATAATTTCTCTCTGCCTGTTTCTTTTCCTTCAATATGTTTTTACAAAAAATACAATTTTTCTATTTACAATCCGTTTCGTTTATGCTATAATGGTGACACAATCCAAGGGGTGCCTTGCTCGCGATATACGTAGGGTTTTTCCCGTGTTCCGGCAAGGGCTTATCCCACGAAAAAAGGGAGACGATTGATTATGAAAGAATTCTATGGTTCGGATGTCCTCCTCCGCTCCGAAGCCGCCAAGGCGCTCTACGCAGAGGTCAAGGATCTGCCCATTATCGACTATCACTGCCATCTCAACGAAAAGGAGATCCAGGCCGACCGTGGCTTCGATGATCTGGGTGAATTGTGGCTGGGAGGCGACCACTACAAGTGGCGCGCCATGCGCATGTGCGGCGTGGACGAAAAGTACGTGACCGGTACGCCCTCCTTCGCAGAAAAGTACGCGAAGTACGCCGAAATCTTCCCCCGTCTGGCCGGCAACCCCCTGTACTACTGGACACAGCTTGAGCTTGCGCTGATCTTCGGCATCCACACGCCTCTGGGCACGGATACCGCCGAGGCGATCCGCGCCGCCGCCAACGAAAAGCTTGCCGATCTGAAGGTCAGCGACCTTTTGAAGCAGTTCAAGGTGGAATACATCGCTACCACCGACGATCCCGTGTCCCCCCTTGCCGCGCACGGCCGGTACGGTGATACCAAGGTATCCCCCACCTTCCGTCCCGACCGTATGATCGGTCTGGATGAGACCGCGCTGGGCGAGTTGGCCACCGTCTCGGGCATCGCCACCGATACGCTGGAGGGACTAAAGGCCGCTTTGACCAACCGTCTGGACTATTTCGTCGCCCACGGATGCCGCATCAGTGACCACGGTATGGACTTCCTTCCCGCCGCCGATTGCGGAGAGACCGTTGCCGCCGAACTGTACGCCCGCCGCGGCGAGCTGAACGCCGAGGAAAAGTGGACGCTTTCCTCTCATTTGATCTACTTCGTCGCCGCTCTGTATGCCGAGCGTAATATGGTCATGCAGCTTCACTTCGCTACCTATCGCAACGTCAATACCGCCATGTTCGGACGCGTCGGACGCGACGCAGGCTTTGACATCATGCGGGGCGAGGTGGATACCGACCGCCTCGTGGTCTTCCTGGACACCTTGAACAAGGAAGGAAAGCTCCCCAAGACCGTTCTTTACACCCTCAACCCCGCCTGCGTGCCCGCTCTCTGCACGCTGTCCGGAGCGTTCCCGAACGTCCGCATCGGCGCCGCTTGGTGGTTCAATGACACAGTCGAGGGCATCCGCCGCCAAATCAAAATGGCCGCCGAATACACCGCGTTGGGCGTAAGTCTGGGTATGCTCACCGACTCGCGTTCCTTCGCCAGCTACGCTCGCTTCGACTTCTTCCGCCGTATTCTGGCTGACGTAGTGGGCGAGTGGGTCGAGCAGGGCGAGTACGCCATGGAACACGCTAAAGCGCTTATGTACGACGTTTGCTACGGCAACGTCAAGGAATTTTTGGAGATCTAACGGGAATCTCTAAAGTAATAGCATACGAAGGGATACGCGATCATGCAATCAACACCTGTTAAACCTGTGAAACCCATCACAGCGATCATCGTAGGAGCCGGTCACCGCTCCATTGGATATGCCGACATCACATTCAACTACCCCGATCAGCTCCAAATCGTGGGTGTCGCCGACCCCAACCCCATTCGAAGACAGATGACTCGCGAAAGATACGGCTTTTCGGAGGATATGTGTTTCCGCGATTCCAACGAATTGGCCGCCCGAGGAAAGCTTGCGGATGTCATCATCAACGGTACGCTGGATCAGCTACACGTAGAAACCAGTCTGCCTCTGCTGGAAGCAGGCTACGATATGCTGTTGGAGAAGCCCTTCGCCCTCAATGAAGAGGAGGCTTTGGCGCTGACAAAATGCGCAGACCGCCATCATTCAAAGGTCATGATCTGCCACGTTCTTCGCTACGCCCCCTTCTACTATGGCATAAAAGAACGGATCCTGCGCGGCGATCTAGGGGAGATCATCAATATTCAGATGGCCGAGCATGTCAGCTACCATCATATGTCCATCGGTTACGTACGAGGAAAATGGAGCAACTCCGCGCGAAGCCACTCCACCATGCTCCTGGCCAAATCCTGCCATGACATGGATCTTATGATGTGGCTGATGAACGATACCAGACCTGTGCAGGTCGCCTCCTTCGGCGGTCGCCATCAGTTCTGTCCTGAAAATGCGCCTCCCGAGTCGGGAAATATCTGCATGGTCGATTGCCCGCTGGTGGACACCTGTGAATACTCCTCCAAGCGTCTGTACATAGATCATCCTGAAAAATGGGGGTGCTACGTATGGGATGCCCTGGAGCACCTGGAATCCCCCACAGACGAGGATCGGATCGCCTTGATGAAGACCGATTCCCCCTACGCCCGTTGCATCTATAAGTCCGACAATAACGTCGTTGACCGCCAATCCGTCATGGTTCAGTTCGCCTCCGGCGCCACGGGAACCATGAACATGGTGGGCGGCGCCGCCAGAGATCTGCGCACCATCAGTATCATCGGCACGCTGGGCGAGATCCGAGGCAGCTTCGAGAGCGGCATCTACACCTTCCGCCGTCTCAACCCCGCCAAGGAGGGCTTTAGCGGCGGCTTCGACGAGGAGATCGTGGATCTGAAGCAGGCCATCGAATCCGACGGACACGGCGGTGGAGACGAACGGCTGGTTCTGGACTTTCTGAAATTCGTCCGCGGAGATGCTACAAGCCCTGCCTGCACCTCCATATTCGATTCCCTGACCGGACATTTGAGCGTATTCAAGGCCGACGAATCCCGCGAGAAAAACGGTATTCCGGTCGTTATCCCGCCTATATACTAATGGGAATCTCTAAATCATACGCATAATCATATACATCATACATCGGAGGAAAAAACCATCATGCAAATGACATTCCGTTGGTACGGCGAGGGAAACGACCGTATCAAGCTGTCCGATATTAAGCAGATTCCCGGTGTGACGGGTATCGTCTGGGCGCTTCATCACAAGATGCCCGGTGAGATCTGGGAGGAATCCGAGATCGCCGAGGTCAAGCGTCAGTTGGACGAGTATGGCTTCAACATGGACGTAGTGGAGTCTGTCAACGTCCACGATGACATCAAGATCGGTCTGCCCAGCCGCGACGGCTACATCGAAAACTATAAGACCACCATCCGAAACCTGTCCAAATTCGGAGTCAAGGTGATCTGCTACAACTTCATGCCCATCTTTGACTGGACGAGAAGCAATCTGTTCCACCCCGTCGGCGACGGCTCCACCGCCCTGTTCTATGAAAAGAATATGATCCAGGACGACTACAACGCCATGGCCAAGTACATTCTGGATTTCACCGAAAAGTACAATATGTCCTTCCCCGGCTGGGAGCCCGAGCGTATGGCACGTCTGGACGAGCTGTTTAAGGCTTACGAGGGCATCGACCACGAAAAGCTGTGGGCGAACCTGAAATACTTTTTGGAAGCTCTGATGCCGACCTGCGAGGAGTGCGGCATCAAAATGGCCATCCACATGGACGACCCGCCGTGGGACATCTTCGGTCTGCCCCGCCTGCTGGTGGATGAGGCCAGCATCGGCCGCTTCCTCTCCATGGTGGATCATCCCTGCAACTGCTTGACCCTTTGCTCGGGCTCGCTGGGCGCCAACCCCGACAATGACGTGGCCGCCATCGTCCGCAAGTACTGCGACCGCATCGCCTTCGCCCATATCCGCAACGTCAAGCACTTCGAAAACGGCGATTTCTCCGAGGCCAGCCACCGCGATTGCGACGGCGACACGGGTATTCTGGACATCCTCAAGGCCTACCACGACGGTGGCTTTGACGGTTACATCCGCCCCGACCACGCACGCCATCTCTGGAACGAAGGTCCCGGCAACGTCCGCCCCGGCTACGGACTCTACGACCGCGCCATGGGCATCATGTATATGCTTGGCGTGTGGGATATGCTGGATAAGCTGAAAGGGTGAAATGGGAGAACGTGCCTCCGGCGGCTTAGACCCTTTTTGAAAAAAGGTTCTAAGAACTCCCAAAACTTTTTCCACAAAAATTATTGTAGGCGAGAGAGGACAGACATACCCTCCCTATAATCCCCCCTATGAAAGTTCTTTGCGGAGCTTTGCAATATTTGCCGTAGGCAAATTTACACTGAGCATCGCGAGGAGGCTTCCAAGAAAGCGACCGCCCCCCGCTCCCCTATTCTAACTACAAATACGAACACGAGGTATAACACCATGAAACTTCCTTTCAATATTGATCTGACCGACAAGGTCGCCGTTGTCACCGGTGCCGGCGGCGTACTCATGAGCGAGTTCGCCCGTGCGTTGGCCGCATCGGGCGCGAAGGTTGCCCTGCTGGACATCAACGCAGAGGCCGCCGAGGCCGTCGCCGCCTCCATCGGCGAGAACGCGCTTGCCATCCCCACCAACTGTCTGGACAAGGCCGAGATCATCAAGGCCGCCGAGACGGTACATGCCAAGTGGGGCAAGGTGAACATGCTCATCAACGGCGCCGGCGGTAACAATCCCCGCGCCACCTGCGACAACGAGTATATGACCCCCGATCTGTCCGACGAGGTCAAGTCCTTCTTTGATCTGGATGAGTCGGGTCTGAAATTCGTATTTGACCTGAACATCACCTCCGCTTTCCTGGTCACCCAGGTCTTCGCCGCCGACATGGTAAAAACAGGCGGTAACATCATCAACATCTCCTCCATGAACGCCTTCCGTCCTCTGACCAAGATCCCCGCGTACAGCGCGGCCAAGGCCGGCATCTCCAATTTCACCGAGTGGCTGGCGGTTCACTTCGCCCCCTGCGGCATCCGCTGTAACGCCATCGCCCCCGGCTTCTTTGTCACCAATCAGAACCGCGCCCTGCTGTTCCATGAGGACGGCACCCCCACCCCCCGCACCGGTAAGATCCTGGCGGCAACGCCCATGGATCGGTTCGGTGAGGTCAGCGACCTGCTCGGCACTCTTCTGTGGCTGGCGTCCGATGAGGCCAGCGGCTTCGTGACCGGCGTGGTCGTTCCCGTGGACGGCGGCTTCAACGC
>JAZQXS010000331.1:0-19168 GCA_045633025.1 Eubacteriales bacterium
CCTGGCTGTCGCTTTTATGGGCGGTAATGAGCTGCAGATCCGCGGCCATAGCGCGGATGTCCGCTTTTCGATATGCTCCCAAGGTGAGCAGAACATGTGAAAGCACCGATTGAGACAACTGCCACAGCACGTAGGTCTGATCCTTGGATTCGTCCACAGCCTTTTTCAACAGATACCGTCCGCTCCCGCTGTCGTATTCCACGCGGGCGTAGTGCCCCGTAGCGATACCGTCCGCTCCGTCGCGGAGCGCGGCCTCCAGTAGGGAACCGAATTTCAAATGCTTATTGCAGACGATGCAGGGATTGGGGGTGGCGCCCGCCTCGTACTCGCGGACGAAATCCCCAATGACGAGACGGCAAAAATCCTCGCCGAAATCATAGATGGTATGCGAAATCCCCAATCGGTCGCAGACGGCTTTGGCATCCCTTACGTCTTCATCCGACCCGCAGGCAGTCTCCCTGCCGCAGGGATCAAAGCAGAGGCATCCGTTCTCCGAGATCCGCATTCCTGGGCGGTAGAGCTTCATAGTTGCCCCCGTGACGGCATACCCCTCCGCTATGAGCAGATGGGCCATCACCGAGGAATCAACGCCGCCGCTCATGGCGGCGCAAATGGTTTTAGACATAGTAAACCTCCTGCATGAGATACAGAGACACGGATATACGAGATACAAGGTATTCGGCGCATCCGCTGTTCTGTATCCTTGCATCGTATATCTATCTTCGTATCATTCTTACATTTGCCCTTCTCCCCAAACGTGGGTAGTGAGCTGTCCCTCGGTCTGCAAGCCCTCAAAATCATACTGCCGCAGTACCTCGTACACCGCAATGGCTACCGAGTTAGACAGATTCAGGGATCGCAGGTGGTTGCGCATGGGAATGCGTACACAGGTCTCGGGGTGGGCGAAGAGCAGATCCTCGGGCAGTCCGCGGGTCTCCTTGCCGAACATGAGAAAAACCTCCTCGGGATAGTCCACGTCGATGTGGCGATGCTGCGCTTTAGTGGTGAAGTAGTAGACTGCCGCGGCTGGATTTTGAGCATAGAAGTCATCCAGCCCGTCGTAGAAATGCACGTCCAGCTTGTCCCAGTAGTCCAGCCCTGCCCGCTTCATTTTCTTATCGTCAATGGCAAAGCCCAGGGGGCGGATGAGATGCAGGGATGCGCCGGTGGCGGCGCAGGTGCGGGCGATGTTTCCGGTGTTTTGAGGAATCTCCGGCTCATGGAGAACGATGTTTATGTGTGGCATATGAGAAAAATCCTTTCATAGATCGAATAGGAGCTGCAGAAGTGCTCCCATTATAATACAAAATTGAGATTTTTGCAAGTGTTATATGAAAATTTACAAATAAAGATTGATATAGAATACATCTTTATAGTATAATAAAAAGAGAATTGCATGACCGCTCCGATGTAATCGAAGCAAAAGAAAGGAAACACACCAAATGGGTATCATGACCAAAATTTTTGGCACGTACAGCGACCACCAGATCAAGAAACTGGAAAAGATCGCCGCAAAGATCGAGGCGCTGGCCACCACATATAAGCAAATGTCCGACGAGGAGCTGCGCGGAATGACCGAGCTCTTTAAGGCTCGCCTTGCCGCCGGCGAGACCCTGGACGACCTTCTCCCCGAGGCTTTTGCGGCCGTCCGCGAGGCGGACGAGCGCGTGCTGGGCAAGCGCCCCTTCCACGTTCAGCTCATCGGCGGTATCATTCTCCATCAGGGACGTATCGCGGAGATGAAGACAGGTGAGGGTAAAACGCTGGTTGCGACCATGCCCGCCTACCTCAACGCGCTGACCGGCGAGGGCGTACACATCGTCACCGTCAACGACTACCTGGCCACCCGTGACTCCGAAGAAATGGGCAAGGTCTACGGCTTCCTGGGGCTGAAAACAGGCCTGGTGGTTCATGGCCTTTCTCCCGCCCAGAAGCAGGAGGCCTACAAGGCGGATATTACCTACGGAACCAACAACGAGTTTGGCTTTGACTATCTCCGGGACAACATGGCCATTTACAAGTCCCGCCAGGTTCAGCGCGGTCATGCCTTCGCCATCGTCGACGAGGTGGACTCGATCCTGATCGATGAAGCCCGTACGCCTCTGATCATTTCGGGCGAGGGCGATAAGCCCACCGAGCTGTATGAGCGCGCGGATCAGTTCGTCCGCACGCTGAAAAAGCATGTGGTCAAGGAGATCGACGCCAAGGAGGAGCAGGACGAGATCGAGGCCGACTACATCGTGGACGAGAAGGCCAATACGGCGGTGCTGACTCCCCGCGGCGCCAAGCGCGCCGAGGCATTCTTCGGTATCGAAAATTACACCGACGCCGAAAACGCGACCCTGGCTCACCACATCAATCAAGCCATTCACGCCCACGGCTGTAAGAAGCTGGACGTGGACTACGTGGTCAACGAGGACGGCGTTATGATCGTCGATGCCTTTACCGGCCGCCTCATGCCCGGCCGCCGTTTCTCGGACGGTCTCCATCAGGCCATCGAGGCCAAGGAAGGCGTGACCGTTCAAAAGGAGAATAAGACCCAAGCCACCATCACCTTCCAGAACTACTTCCGTCTCTATAAGAAGCTGTCCGGTATGACGGGTACGGCGCTGACCGAGGAAAACGAGTTCCGCGATATCTACCAGCTCGACGTGGTGGAGGTTCCCACCAACAAGCCCATGATCCGTGAGGATCACGATGACGCTGTCTATAAGACCCTCGCAGGGAAGTACCGCGCCGTTGTCGCGCAGGTTCGGGAGTGCTATGACCGCGGCCAGCCTGTTCTGGTTGGTACGGTATCCATCGATAAATCCGAGGAGCTGTCCCGTATGCTCAAGAAGGCGGGCATCCCTCACACCGTGCTGAACGCGAAGTTCCACGCAAAGGAAGCAGAAATCGTCGCTCAAGCGGGTAAGCCCGGAGCGGTAACCATTTCCACCAACATGGCCGGACGCGGTACGGATATCATGCTGGGCGGCAACCCCGAGTATATGGCCAAGGCTGATCTCCGCGCTTTGGGAATCGACGAAAGCCTGATCGTGCAGGCTACCGGCACGGCCGACACCGAGGACGAGTCCATTTTGGGTGTTCGCCGTCAGTACAAGGAGCTGTATGACAAGCACAAGGCTGAGATCGCGCCCGAGGCTGAGAAGGTTCGCGCCGCCGGAGGTCTGTTCATCCTGGGCACCGAGCGCCATGAGTCCCGCCGTATCGACAATCAGCTCCGCGGCCGTTCCGGCCGTCAGGGCGATCCCGGTGAATCCCGCTTCTTCCTCTCCTTGGAGGACGATCTCATGCGCCTGTTCGGCAACAACGACCGCATTATTGCTATCATCGACCGTCTGGGGCTGGACGAGGATACCCCCATCGAGGCCGGTATTCTCTCCAATACCATCGAGAGCGCCCAAAAGCGTATTGAGGACAATAACTTCAAGCGCCGTAAGTACGTGCTTTCCTACGACGACGTTATGAACCAGCAGAGAACCATCATCTATAAGCAAAGACAGGAGGTGCTGGATGACGGTGACCTGTCCGAGACTATGATGAACATGATTCACGGAACCATCGAAAACGCCGTTATGAACCATACCTCCGAGGAAAACGCCGCCGAGTGGGATTTCGCCGGTCTTCGCGCCGCTCTCATGGGGTATCTTTGCACCGACGAGGACTTCCGGTATTCCGAGGACGAGCTCAAGACCCTCGCCCGCGAGGACGTGACCAAAATGCTGATCGACCGCGCCGAGGCTCGTATCAAGGAGCGCGAGGAGCTCTTTACGCCCGAGCGCTTCCGCGAGGTAGAGCGCGCGATCCTGCTCCAGAACGTGGATCGCAGTTGGATCGATCACATCGACGCGATGGACGACTTGAAGGGCAATATCGGCCTTCAGGCATACGCCAACCGCGATCCCGTGACCGAATACCGTATGGTTGGTGCGGATATGTTCGACGCTATGGTGGCCGAGATCCGCGATAATACGGTTCGTATGCTGTTGACCGTTATTCCGAAGCCCAAGCAGGAGGTGGTGCGCGTTCAGGTTGCCAAACCCTTCGAGGAGGGCTTTGAGGGCGGTGTGAAATCGGGCGCCAAAAAGGTCGTTTTGACCCCCAAGCGCTCCACCAAGGTCGGCCGTAACGATCCCTGTCCCTGCGGCTCCGGCAAGAAATACAAGAACTGCTGCGGCGCTAACCCTGCCGCGAGCAATAATCCTTGATGGGGGAGGCTCGCCATGGGCTTTGGACTCCTTCTGTGTTCGTATTTTCTTCTGTCCTTCATGTCGGTGGCCATTGGAGATTACTGCTTTGCCACCTACGTTGTCTCCGCCTTGGTGGCCGTCAAGGCCATCGGCGGACTCAAGGACTATAATCCCCGATTTACTTGGCTGTATCCCTTCGCGGCGCTCTACGGCATTTTGTCCATCTTTTTCGCCGCGCGCGTGCTGGACGATCTGTTCCTCTGGAATCTGCCTCTGCGCGGCGAGGCTGTGCAAACTCTGATCGAGTGGGTGCGTTTTGTCGCCGAGTTGGGCTATACGATGGTGGCGCTGTGGTCATCGGCTGAGATTGCCGCTTCGGTAGCGCTGGACAAGCACCGCCAGCGTGGGTATCGGAACATGATCTTTACGGGCATCTGGGGACTTGCCCAACTGGTTCTTTTGCTTGTCCCTGCTTTGGCCACCGCCGGAAATGGCGCTTTGCAAAAAGTACTTCTTCTGTATGTATTGGTGGTCTACCTTTTCAATAGCTGGTGCTTTTACGGCTGTTTCTCCGCCATATGTCCTCAGGGGGAGGAGTTCGGCAAGCCCTCCAAGCCCTCCCGTTTTCAGTTCATGAACGAGCTCAACCGCAAGCTGGACGAAAAGAATGAGCGGGCTCGGCTGGAGTACGAACGAAGCCTGCAAGCGAAAAATCAGAAATTCTCGGCCAAGAACAACAACCGTCATCATAAAAAGAAGAAATAAAATCGATAGAAAGGACCGCCGCGGCGGGGCAAACCTATGAATTATACGCCTACTCAAAAAAAGGAAAGAAAACTCAATCGATACCTGGGGATCGGTTACATAACGGCGGGCGCTTTCTTTCTGTTCGAGCCGTACATCGGTATCATTGACCTGCTCCCCGATTGCGTGGGATATCTGTTCATCATCCTGGGGCTTTACCGTATGGCCGATATGGACGAGCGCTTGACCGAGGCGCTGAAGGGCGCGCGGAATCTGGCATTTGTGGGTATTGCGCGCGTGGTGGCTATGCTGCTGTCCTTCGGTTTTGTATCTGCAATGGAGCAGCCGGTGTTCATGCTTTTGATGCTCTTCGTGCTGGCTGTGTTGGATTGCATGTTGCTCGTTCCCATGTGGAAACAGATCTGCGGCGGTCTTTTGTATTTGGGAAACCGCGTGGACGCTACCGTGATGTTTGACCGCCGTTATCTCGGAGGGAAGCACGGCGTCCACAACATGGTGGAACGCTATACCGCAGTAACAACGGTCTTCTTCATTCTTCGCGAGGCGCTGGTGGTTCTGCCCGAAATCACGGTGCTCAGCCACGAAAAAGGCGGCGCCGCGCCGGGTAATACCACCCACTACTACGATTTTGTCGGCCTCTTCCGCGGCGTAGGAATCCTCGTTTCCTTGATTCTGGGTATTATCTGGTTGGCGATGACCATCCGTTTCGTTCATCGGCTCAAGGGAGACAAGCCCTGCTTTGAGAAGCTCACCGCGAAATACCGCGCGGAAGTGCTCACTCGTCACGATATGTGGGCCATGCGGGCTGTGAAATTCTCCATGGGCAGCCTGATCGCGGCGACCATTCTTTCCTTGGATTTCTATGTGGACGGAGTGAATTTTGTCCCCGACGTTTTGGCGGCGACGCTCCTGTTTTTGTCGGTGCTTTTCATTTCTCCCTATGCAGGGAAGAATCTCCCGGCTCGCCTTTCTGCCATAGCCTGCTGCATCGCGGCCGCTGTGACGGGGGTACTCCAAGTGAACCGCTATTTCCGTATCACCGATTTTGCTGATGTCATGCGGCTGGATGACGTGACCGCTCATTGGTATGTCATGCTGGGATTGCAGGCGCTGTCCTCTCTCCTGTTCGTTTTGACTGTGGTATTGATTTTGAAAAATCTGTTTCGCATGGTCAAGCGCTACACCGGTGTGCGAGCCTTTCGCGAAGATTCTTCCTATGCCGCCGAGCGTAGCGAATCCATCCATAAGCTGATCCGCAAAAAGCTGACATGGGTGTTGGTTTGCACGGCGCTGGTCGCTCTCTCTACCCTGTTCCACTGGGGCGTGATCCCGCAATTAAAGGAAGGAACCCTATACTATATCTTGGGGATGGGGAGCGGAATGCAGCCGACGAATGCGCTCTATACCCTGCTTACAGCCGCCTATGAGCTTATCACCGAAGCCTACTGGTTCATTGATCTTTGCATTGGAGCTGTCCTCATTGGTACGACCGTTTCCGCCGCCGGCGAGATCTCTGAACAAATGGAATACAGTTCTATGATGAGGGATTGAGCTCCATCTGTATAAACCTACCTTTCCGTGTCGATACTGATACCGTAGCCCGATACGCGGCTATGTATATATCCCGCTACGGCGGAAACAGAAAGGAACGCATACTATGCAGAACGAGCAGAACAAGAACCAGAATCAGAACAAGAATCAGAACCAGAACAAGTCCCAGAATCAGCAGAACAATCAGAACAACAATCAGAATCAGAACAACCAGCAGAAGGCACAGTCCGAGGATCGTCAGTAATTTTCGGGCTGTGGGCGGCGTACCAAGGGGTATGCCGCCCTCCCTGTCTTTTCCATATGCACCATATCACTTTATGAGAAAGGAAGTCAATTGATGGACACAAACCTCTCCTCCCGTTACCTTGCCGCGAAGCGCGCGCTGTTCGACAAAGCCTATGAATCTTTGAATGAAATGCAGAGAAAGGCCGTATTCACCACCGAAGGCCCTCTGCTTGTGCTTGCCGGCGCCGGAAGCGGTAAAACCACTGTTCTTGTGCGCCGTATTGCGTTCCTCATTCGCTACGGAAACGCTTACTACAACGAATTCATCCCCGAAGGGTTAACAGAAAAATACGTCTCCGATCTGGAGAATGCCATCCGTTTGACCGTGGAGGAGATCCGCCAGATCCTCCCTGAATTTATTTATGACCCCTGCCCCCCCTACCGCGTTTTGGCGATCACCTTTACCAATAAGGCTGCGGCGGAAATCAAGAACCGCTTGATCTCCGAGCTCGGCGACGAGACCTTGGCCAAGGATATATGGAGCGGCACGTTCCACGCCGTTTGTATGCGGATCCTGCGCTCCCATTGCGGATTGATCGGCTACGCGCCCGGCTTCACCATCTATGATACCGACGATACCAAAAAGGCCGTTACCGGTGTCATGAAGCGCTTGAACATAGATGAAAAGCAGTTTCCTGTCAAGTCGGTCATGACCGCGATCAGCCATGCCAAGGATAACCTTCAATCGGCCGAGGATTTTGAAGCGGAGGCCGGAGCGGATTTCCGTCTGTCCCGTATCGCCGCCATTTACCACGGCTATGAGGAAGAGCTCCGCCGTTCCAGCGCTATGGACTTCGACGATATCATCATGTTGACCGTCCGACTCCTGCAGGAAAATCCCGACGTGCTCTCCTACTACCAGCGTAAGTTTAAGTACGTTTGCATCGATGAGTACCAGGATACCAACGTAGCGCAGTTCAAGCTGGCGGCGTTGCTGTCCGGTCAATTCAAGAATCTTATGGTGGTCGGAGACGATGATCAAAGTATCTACAAGTTCCGCGGCGCGACCATTACCAATATCCTGGGCTTCGACAAGGTGTTTGAGGGAACGACTCTCATTAAGCTGGAGCAGAACTACCGCTCTACGGGTACCATTCTCGAGGCCGCCAATAAGGTCATCAGCCATAACCAGGGGCGCCGCGGGAAAAATCTCTGGACCGCCTATGGCGAGGGAGAAAAGATCATCCTCCGCAAGTGCGAGGATCAGATGGGCGAGTCCCGTTCCATCGTGGATACGATCCGCCGTATGGTGGATGGCGGACAGCATACATATAAGGATTTTGCCGTTCTGTACCGCACCAATTCCCAATCCGCGGGTGTAGAGCGCGCCCTTCAGCGGAGTACCATCCCGTACCGTGTTCTGGGCGGTACCCGATTCAGCGATCGTAAGGAAATTCGGGACGCCGTGGCGTACCTTCAGCTCATCTGCAATCACGCAGACCGAGAGCGGCTTCTGCGTATTATCAATGAACCCCGTCGAAAGATCGGTGAGAAGACCTTGTCGGTGGTTTCCGCTTTGGCAGAAGAGCAGGGAATGTCCATTTTCGATGTAATGGATAAGGCTGACCAATTCGTGGCTTTGGGACGCGCCGCGCCGTTGCTCATGAATTTCACGGCTATGATCCATCGCTTGACCGAGCTCATGGAGACACTGCCCCTGCCGGACTTCTTTGATGAGGTCATGGAGCAATCTGGATACCTTCAGATGCTTCGCGACGGCGGCGAGCCTGAGCGCGAACGGGTGGATAACATTGCTGAATTGAAATCCAATATGATGGAGTACGTCAAGAATGCTGAGCTTGAGGGAGAGACACCCTCGCTGGTCAATTTCCTGGAGGAATACGCATTGGTTGCGGACGTGGATAAGTACGACACCGATGCGGATGCCGTGGTGCTTATGACCATTCACAGCGCCAAAGGGCTGGAGTTCCCCGTCGTATTCCTCCCCGGCATGGAGGACGGGATCTTCCCGGGAATGCAGAATATTATGGGTTCCTCCGAGGATATGGAGGAGGAACGCCGCCTTTGCTACGTGGCGATCACCCGCGCCAAGGAGCAACTGGTCATTCTCCATACCCGCACCCGTATTTGGTACGGACAGACCGTGGCGAATCCGCTTTCCCGCTTTGTGGGCGAGATTCCCGACGAGCTGATTGCCCATGAAGATCTGACCATGGAAGCCATGGTAGCCGCCTCGGGCGCAGGGAACCAGCCTGCCCAGCCCCGCAACACCTATGAGCGTCCCCGTAGGCAAAAGGCGCCCGTTCATACCGACCGGATCACGGTGGGACAGCCCACGCCTGCCGTCACGGCCGCCGCCCGCGAGAGTCTCAACACCTTGAATCCGGGAGATCGCGTATCCCACGCCTCTTTTGGCGAGGGAGAGATCCTCTCCATCAAGCCCATGGGCGCGGATAAGCTCATTGAAGTCGTGTTTGATAAGGTGGGAACCAAGAAACTGATGGGTACCTACGCGAAGCTCAAGAAGCTGTGATCAAAAAAGTATCACTCATGCAATACGCATGAGTGATACTTTTTTATCGTGTTTCTTTTATTTGCAGAGGACGGTTATGAGGAATGGGATTCCATTCGATCCTGCAAAAAAGCGCGATGACCATGGAAATTCGTCCGATAATGTCAAACAACGGGAAAGTCAGACAAAACCAAATGATGCGGTACCAAGGGAGCTTGGGGAGATGCTTGCGCTCCATCAACAGTGTGTAATATGCCACAAGCACGGAAATGAGCATGGAGCGCAGAAGAACAAGCAGCGTGTCGCCGAGCAACGTCCATACGGCAACGGGCGGTTGCGATCCTATCAAGAGTGCAATTGTAGCCAGCATAAAACCGCCCCATCGGCTGAATACGGTAACGATTCCACGAGGCAGGATAACGGAGAGCATATCGAAGCAAATGACTCCGCGTCGCTGTCCGCCATACCGAAATATTCCGCGAAACAGCCTGCCGCCGGATTCGCGAAAGGCTTGTAGATGTCCTTTTGCCCAGCGGACACGCTGCCGAAGAGCCATACGGAGGGAGATGGGCTGCTCGTCATAGAATTCAGCGGAATCCTGATAGCTAATACGATACCCTTCAATGACTGCGTCGGCGGATAGGGCGCGGTCTTCTGTCAGGGAAGTATAATGCCAACCATTGCGCAAAAGCTCGGAGCCTATCAAAAAGCCTGTTCCCTGAATCCGGGTCGCCATGCGCAGTACAGAACGAGCGCGGTGCTCTGTGCGGATGGTACGCATCCAATGGATCCCGTAGGAGGCGGAGATCCAGTTGTCTCCAAAATTTTTACAGTTGCGATAGGATGTAATGATCTTTTCTCCGGCGTCAAAGGCATCGTTCATGCGAGCCACATAATCTTCCTTCAAAAGATTGTCTGCGTCAAATACAAAGTATCCTTCAAAGTGATCAATGCCATGATCCTGTTGGATGCGTTCGACCAGATATTTCAATGCATAGCCCTTCGTACGGTGCTCCGGGTCATGTCTTTCGTAGCAAATCGCGCCGCATTTCCGTGCCACCTCAGCGGTGCCATCCGTGCAATTATCTGCAACAACAAAAATCGTTATCAAATCAGAAGGGTAGTCTTGGATGCGGATGCTCTCGATGAGCTGGCCGATTACGGCTTCTTCGTTGCGCGCGGCAATCAAAAAAGCATACGTATGCCTGTTTTTGGCTTGGGGAAATCGGCGTGTAGAGAAGAAACCGATCAGAACGAACAATATACGGTGGACAAAGAATAATCCAATCAAAAATTGGAAAGCTTCAAGAATTCGGGTAAGAATGTGAATAAGTATCATTTCTTTGAAAGATGTTTGGCAAAAACGGTGAATTAAGTGAACTACATCAGACAGTGCACTTAAAGTATAGCACAATGAAGAAGCTTTGTCAATATCTTTCGAAAAAATGATCCGTAAAAAATACATGGATAACTTCGGGAATGTCTTTCGGTAAGCCTCCCCCTGGGGGGGAGGTGTCCTCCTCGTGCACTCAGCGCGAAGCGTGAAGGGAGAGCCTTTTCTCGTTAGAGATTCCCTTTATTAACTCAATAACATTGAAGGCTTAGGGGATACCTTTAAAAAAGGCAAGAAGCCTCTTTCGAGAAGCTTCCTGCCGTTAATCATTACCACTCCAGCTTGATCTCCTCTCCTGCATCGGAGGAATCGTAGATGGCCTGCATCATACGGGCGGTGATGATGACCTGATCGATGTGAGAGGGAAGCTTCTCGCCGGTGCGGATGCAACGGATGAAGCTGTCGATCTCATTCTGGAACATATTGACGGTCTCGTACTCAGGTGTTTCCTCCCAAAGCTTGCCGTCCTTGGTGCCCCAGATGGTGAACTTCCCGCCGTAAGTCAAGCGGATACCGGCCTTGTCGCCAAGGAAGTCGATGAAGGTCTCGTCAATGCCGATGTTCTGCGCCCACGCGCCGTTGAGGGTAATGGTGGGGCCGTTTTCGGTACGGACGAAACCGGTGACGCTGTCGTCTACATCGTAGGTACCGTTCAGATCCTTGGTCATCTCAGACCACATGCTCTCATAGACGTAATTCGGCATGTCCACGCCCAATTTGCAGAAGGCCTTTCCCGAAACCGTTACAGGCTTGGGATCGCCGGTGCAGTACATGACGATATCCAGATAGTGAACGCCCCAGTCGATCAGCGCGCCGCCGCCTGCGATCTCCTTGGTGGTGAAGGCGCCGCCCAAGCCGGGGATGGAACGATGCGCGCGGAAGGAAACGTAAACGTGATAAATGTCGCCCAGTTCACCCGCCCGGATCAGATTGCGGATCTTGTTGACGGCGGTGTTGAAACGGTTGACCACGCCGATGTTGAGAACCTTGCCTGTCTCATGCTGGATGTCCTGCATGAGCTTGGCCTCGTCGTACGTGCGGGCGGCAGGCTTTTCGCAGAGCACATTCTTGCCTGCGCGGAGGGCGTCGATGGTAATGATGGGGTGAGCCTTGTTGGGGGTGCAGACCGAGATAGCCTCCACCTCGGGGTCATTGAGGGCGTCGTGGTAGTCCTCGATGGCGATACCGCATCCGTACTTTTCTACGGCCGCATGGGCGCGCTCGGGGATGATATCGCAGAAATACTTGATCTCTACGTCGGGATTATTCATGTAGGAAGGAATGTGAGCGGCGTTCGCGATGGTACCGCAGCCAATCACGGCAACTTTGATTTTGTCCATGGTGTGTGAATCTCCTGTTCGGATAAATTTTCCCATTTTGGGGATATATAAATTATATATGATTCTGTTTGAAAAGTCAAGGGATTTTCAATTCCACAATATGCCCAAAAAAATAAAGGCTTTTTTAGGTTTATTGTATCGAAATAACTTGATTTTTTCCGAATTTTATGGTATAATAAAACGAATCGATTTGACATATTGGGAATTGACTTTTCGAAACAACAAAACGGCAAAACGTAGCCATGTCGAGCTGTCGACAGATTGGAGGCAAATGAAATGAATAAAGATGCTAAATATGATTTTCTGAAATTGAAAAATCAGCTTTGTTTCCCACTTTATGCCACGTCTCGCGAGGTGATCAAGCTTTATAAGCCCTACCTTGACGAATTGGATCTGACCTACACGCAGTATATCGCCATGTCTCTTTTGTGGGAATACGAGACTTTGACGGTAAAGGCAATGGGCGATCACCTGTTCTTGGATTCCGGCACCTTGACCCCCCTGCTCAAGAAGCTGGAGGCGAAGGGACTTGTGAATCGCATCCGCTCCACCAAGGATGAGCGGAATCTGAACGTATCCATCACCGAGGAGGGAAAAAAGCTTCGCGACCGGGCGTTGGATTGTCCTTTGAAAATGGAGCACACCAGTCCTCTTACGACAGAAGAATCGTTGCAGCTCTACCTCCTCCTTTACAAAATGCTGGGGCAGGAAAACGCAGAGTATCCGGATTGGTTCACTACCGACAAGAAAAGTGAAGCATGAGATTATAATCGCTGCGCTTAAAGTAAAAAGGTATCTCACCTATGTTTGGCAGGTGAGATACCCTTTTTTTACGGCTTGGCGTATGTATTGTAGATGGTGAGATAATCCGCGATACAGGCAGGATAGCCGTCGCTCTTGGCGGTGACGCAAACGTAGCCGTGTCCGTCTGCCGATTCGGCGTAGGTGACCAAACAGAATCGGCTTTCGTCGGTATAGCCGGTCTTTCCGGCGGCCACGGTAACCTGGTTGGGCTGGTTGGGCTGGATCTTATCGAACTGGGTTACGATCAAGTTGTGATACAAATTGTAATTGAAGCTCTTTCCGTCGGCGCCGATGCAGGGCGCGGTGAAGGATTGCGTCAAGAGGATCTTGCGGCAGAGCTTCATGTTCATGGCGTAGGCCATGATGGAGGCGATCTCACGACTGGTCGTTTTATGGTTTTCGTGGAACAGACCCGTGGGATTTTCGAAATGGGTGTTGGTCAAGCCCATCTTCTCGGCTTTCAGATTCATGAGCTCCACGAAATCCTCCTCACTTCCGGCTACGTAGCGAGCCAACTCGCAGGCGGCGATGCCGTCGGATTTGAGCATGAGGGCGTAGAGCATGGATTCCACCGTCATTTTCTCCCCCGGCTCCATACCGATACCCGAGGATTCCTGGCGCTTCATTTCCTCGTAGACTTCATTGCTGACGGTGATGATATCTTGCAGACTTCCTTCACTCGGCAGATTCTCCACGACCACGATCAAGGTCATGACCTTCGTCATGGAAGCGGGATAGATGACCGAGTCGGCCTTGCGGGAAGCGATGATCTCTCCGGTTTCCAAATCAGCCAACGCCGCGTAGGATGCGTAGAGGGTGTTTTCGGGAATGATCTTGATGTTGTCTGACCAGGGAAGCAGGACGTTGCCGCTGGCTCCATCGGCGAACGGGCGGTCACCATCGTTATTAGCGACACCGCCTTTGTTTTCTTCATCAACGCTCGTCGAGGGGCGCGTAACGGCGTCAAAGTCGAAATACACGCTTCGCGCGCAGATGAACAGCACGGTGGACAGGATGAGCGAAAAAAGCAAAATGGAAACCAGGATCACAACGTAGGCATTCAAGCGCGGAGAGAGGGTGTACGTAGGCTTTTTTACCTGCCAAGTCGTCAAAAGCTCTCCCACCGTGGTGTCCGAACGGCGAACGGGCATTTTCGTTGGGGTTTGATTGGATTCAGAATTCATAGGATCTTCTCCTTTTTTAATGGGGATCTCTGAATATTCAGCGTATGAAAAACGGTGAGAAGATTGTTCGCGCGATGAATTTTTCGAGATTCCCTTAATAAAAGAAAAAATCCGCTCCGGTCAGGAACGGATTTTTCTTACCGCTATGGGAAGGGATCGACGAAGAATCGATCATGGATCCACGGCGGTCAGGAATTGACGTTCTCAGGCCGCGACAAGGCAGTACAGGACGATGAGCACCACGAAGAACACGATGCACAGAGCGACCGTGATCTTACCGAGGAAACGATCCATCTTGCCGGCTTTTCCCTTGGCCAGGAAAGTGTCTTGCCCGCCGGCGATAGCACCGGAGAGACGCTTATCCTTGCCGGGCTGACAAAGTACAACAATGATCAGACCCACGGAGATGATAGCCAGTACGATCCCGAGAATGAGCTCAGTAATAGGCATTTGAATATCCTCCAAAAAATCTTTGTGCGCGCCGCGCACACATACGTTTACCGAACTATTATAGCACATTCGGCTCAAAATTGCAATAGCTATTTGAAAATTTGTCAAAATATTTTTTTGATTGGGTTATGGAGTATTTTGTGCGGATAGCACAATATCCACCTCGGTGTACGTACCGTCCCGATATACGGTCAGCGTGATCGTATCCCCTGCGTAATGCTCGTTAATGATATCCATGAGGTGATTTCTGGATTCCAAGGGCTCACCCCGAGCAGCGGTGATGATATCTCCTACCTGCATTTTGGTTGCGGCATCCATCCCCTCGGTAAAGCCCTTGACGTACACACCGGATACGTCGGGACAGATGATTTGAGCGGGATTGTACATGTCCAGATCCTCTTCGGCAACAGCGGTCAATCTGTCCTCACCGATCAGATAGTGCGTCCCGGCCACAACCTCCACGCAAGTGATGCCCAGCATGGGACGCTTGTGGGAAAGGGAAGAATTGATGCTGTCAGCGTTGCCGTACTGCATGATCGCCTCCAGGATTTCCACGGCGCCATCCGAGGGAATGGCGAAGCCGATGCCCTCATAGCCGTCCGCCATTCGCATGGATACTACGCCGACCACTTCTCCGTTGGTGTTGACCAGAGGGCCGCCCGAGTTTCCGGGATTGACGTTGGCGTCGGTTTGAAGGAGGCGGAGCTTTTTATGCAGGGTTCCGTCCTGCGTATACATCTTGACTTCCCGATTCTTGTAGGAAATGATCCCCTTGGTAGTACTCCAGCCGAACTCGGGGCCGGCAGGGGTACCGATGGCGTATACGGTCTGTCCGACAAAGCATTGATCCGAGTCTGCGAAGGTAGCGACGGGGAGGTTTTTCGCATTGACCTTGATAACGCCTAAATCGTCCATTTCCGAGGAACCGATGAGCTCCGCAGACATGACAGTGCCGTCGTAGAAGGTGACGCGAATGCTGGTGGCGCCGTCAATGACGTGGTGATTGGTGGCGATATAGCCATCCTCGGTCAGAATGATTCCTGTTCCCGTACCCGCGCTGGTGGATGATTTTGTTTCAATGACGACTACCGAATGCTTGGCCTGTTCTACGCCCTCCACGGCTTCATCATCCACAGGGGCGGATATACCCGGGCGGAGGATATGGCTTCCGGAGTAAGCTCCTCCGTTTCCGCCGATGCACAGAACCGCGATCAGCAGAGCGAAGCTCGCAAGAAACACGGCCGTCATGACTATGGCGTAGATCAGGATACCTTTGCGGTTTTTGGCGGCTGCGACGGTGGAGTCATGGCTGACTTGCTCCGCGTAGGTCCAACGGTAGAGTGGCGCTTGGGGAATCGGCTCCTGCGGTGTCGGTGTTTGCTCGACCGACGGTGTCGGCTGAGGAGGGGGCGGCAGAGTGCCGCCTGCCTCTTCGGGGGTTGGTTCAATGGGTTGCTGATCGTTCATAGGGTACCTCCTTGTGCGGCGCCGTTGCGCCCCTTGGGTGCAGGGGGATCTGTGCGCGCCAGTGTAAAGGAAAATTCGCAATCGTGTCCGTATTCGCTGGTCACCGAGATGGTTTCACCGTGGGCGTCAATGATGGTTTTGGAAATAAACATCCCCAAGCCCACGCCGCTTTTATCCAGGCTACGGCTTTTATCGCTCTTATAAAACCGGTCGAATATGAAGGGAATATCCTCGGCGGGAATCCCTTGTCCTTCGTTGTAGATCTTGACCACGGCCTTGCGGCGGCGGCTGTGATCCGACTCTGACCAAGTAAAGCTCATTTTCAGTTTGCCTTGCTCTGAGGAGAATTTGACCGCATTGTCGCAAATGTTGTAGAGGATCTGATGGATGGCGTCCCGGTCGGCTAAAACGAACATACGCTCATCAGAGCAGACAAATTCCACATCCAATCTTTTGTCGTCGATCTTTTTCTCAAAGGAGATCAAAATTTGCCGCCCCATTTCACAGATGTCGAAGGGCTGCATATCGAGCTTACGGTCTCCCGTCTGGAGCCGTGAAAGATCCAGCAGGGCAGTTACCAATCGGGAGAGTCGGCGCACCTCGTCCGAAACGACCTTGAGGTAGTGTCGCTCCTGCTCCGGAGGGATCACGCCGTCCAGGATGCCGTCGATAAAACCGGCGATGGTGGTCATTGGGGTTCGCAGATCGTGAGAGACGTTGGCGACGAAGGAATTGCGCATTCGCTCCAGATTGTCCAGATCTCCCGCCATCTGGTTGAAGGCTACGGCCAACTGAGCCACCTCATCCCGTCCCCGAACAGGCACGCGCACGTCGAATTGACCTACGGCCATACGCTTGGCGGCTTTGCTCATTTCGCGAAGCGGGGATATGACGCGTTCAGTAATAAAGTAAATGGCAATCAGAGCCGCCAGCATGATCCAAAGGGCGGCCGCGATCATAGAGCGCAGGGTGGAGTTGGGCGTTCCATTCGAAGGCTTGGTGGAAGATGAGACCACAATGTATCCCGTGGGCTCCTGTCCTTCCGCCTCAATGGGCAAGATGTAGGCTGTGCCGTTTTCGGGCGTGATCGGCAATCGGCTTGTAAACGCTCCGCGCGGAGCGTCGATCGGTTGCGTGTCCTTGTTAAGAGTCGGAACGGGGGCGGCGGGGCGTTCGTCCGCAGGAGAGCCGTTATGTACGGCCTTCAAATCCTCCGAGGAAAGCAGGGGAGCTTCGATGGTTGGCGGAACCTGCCCCGTACAGAAAATAAAGTCACCGTTTGCATCGGTGACGTACACGGTCATATCCTCAAAGCAGGTCAAAACGGCGTTGAACAGCGACCGGATGTCTGATCCGCTCGTTTCGTCCGCGGCAATCTGCGAGAGAACGAAATTACGGAAATCCCCCGTGTCACTCTGCGCGTAGCGCTCGGACAAGTACGCGGCGCAGGAATCTGCGATCTCCGCCATGGCTGTCTGCTCGTTCCGACGCGCCTCTCCCTCAACCATGTTGTTCACGATGAACAGGAGTAACAGGAAGCTGCTTCCCAGCGCCACCATAAACGTGATCACATACTTGGTAAATACGCTTCTAAACATATCTTTTTACATGTCCCCTCGGAGACCGGGCGATCTCCAAGGGGGAAGGTGTGTCATCGGAATCATCAGCCAAGCAATTCGAACTTGTAGCCGACGCCCCAAACCGTCTTAAGCGTCCACTTGTCGGATACGCCCTCCAGCTTTTCGCGGAGGCGCTTGACATGCACGTCTACTGTACGGGAATCGCCCAGATAATCGAAGCCCCAGACCTTATCGAGCAGGGCATCGCGGGTGAATACCCGGTTGTAGTTGGAGGCCAGGAAGTAGAGCAGCTCCAGCTCCTTGGGGGGGATGTCGATGGAACGCCCCTTCAGCTTGAGCTCGTACTTGAGCTTGCTGATTTCGATGTTGTCGAAGCGGATGACCTCGTCGTCGTTCTGGCTGGTATGCGCTTGGTAGCGGCGGAGCACAGCCTTAACGCGGGCGGAGAGCTCCTTGGGATCGAAGGGCTTGACCACGAAATCGTCAGCGCCCAATTCGAGTCCAAGAACCTTGTCGAACACCTCGCCCTTGGCGGTGACCATAATAATGGGCTTGGAGGAGATCTCTCGGATCTCGCGGCAGACCTGCCAGCCGTTCTTCTTGGGAAGCATGATATCAAGCAGAACCAGATCCGGCTCATACATTTTGAAGTAGCTGACACCCTCCGCGCCGTCGGTCACGGTTTTGACCTCATAGCCCTCGCTTTCAAAATACATTTTCAATAAATCATTGATATTGGGATCGTCGTCCACTATGAGAATTTTCGTGTCCATCATAGACTTTCTCTCCTCCTGAACTTAGAACGTACGTCATGAGTACATTCTAATCTTATATGATAAGTGGGAATACTGTGTGAAAGCGGATTGAACTTTTGTCGAATTTTTCATATGCGGCAGTGGCCGCGGCTGTTCGCAAAGAATTCCGTTCATAATTATAGCATACAACCGGTAAATTGTAAAGAGTTTTTGGCAAAAAAGTTTCCAAATTTCTTTTTTTGTTGAACATTCCGTAAACAAATGGGAAATCCTCTTGACAAATGGTGTCTAACGTGTTAGACTACACACGATGTCGAACGCGTTAGACAAACATGAAGAAGGAGATTCCTATGCCAACACCGAAAATCTTTGAAAGCGAATACCGCTTCATGCTCATCCTCTGGGAGAACGAGCAGCTTCCCGCCGCTGCCCTGGCCGCGATCTGTAAGGATCGCCTGGGTTGGTCACGTACCACGACGTATACCGTCATCAAGCGCCTTTCGGAGCGGGGAGTGGTACAGAACGAGAACGGAGCCGTGTCCTCGCTTGTCTCCAAGAACGAGGCGCAGGCCGCCGAGATCGATGAGCTGGTAGAAAAGACCTTTGAGGGCTCACTCCCTGCCTTTATTGCCGCCTTTGCCCATCACCGTAAGCTCTCGGAGGATGAGCGAGCCGAGCTTTTGCGTCTCATTGACGGAGACGATGAATCGAAGGGAGGCTCTCTGTGACGAATTTCTACGCTATGCTTTCGGAGCGATCACTTTGGGCTCTGTTTCTGGAGATCCTGAATATGGCTCTCCCCGCCACGTGGATCATGCTGGCGGTCATCCTATTCCGCGCTTTACTGAAAAAGCGTATTCCCCGCCGTATTGTTCTGCTCGGCTGGGGGCTGGTTGCCGTTCGTCTGCTCATACCGTTCTCCATAGAG
>JAZQXS010000332.1:0-3334 GCA_045633025.1 Eubacteriales bacterium
CGACCGAGGGCTGTCCCGCCCCCGATTATCTGAATCAATACCTGACCCTGGCCGAGTCCAACTACCGCGCGGGCAGCTACGACAAGTCCGCCTTCCCCGACAGCTTCGGCTACCGCTCCGCCGAGGAGGCGTGGACGGTCCTGTCCGAGGGACGGCATCTGCTGAGGGCCGACACGCTCATCCACGGCGACTACTGCCTGCCCAACATCATGCTGGACGGCTGGAACTTCTCGGGCTTCATCGACCTGGGTAACAGCGGCGTGGCCGATCGCCACATCGACCTGTTCTGGGGGGCGTGGACGCTGTGGTTCAACCTCCATACCGACCGCTATCGGGAGCGATTTTTCGACGCTTACGGCCGGGAGCGGGTGGATGAGAATGTTTTGAAGGTGATTGCGGCGGCGGAGGTGTTCGGGTAAACCCCTGCCTCCCCAAGAATACCGCCCGACAACGGGCAAGGAGATAAGTTTTGAGATTAGAAGTCTAACGTTGCTGTTTCACGCCCAAATTCGACTTAAACATGGACAAAATCCATGTTTAAGTCGAATTTCAAAAGATATTTGTGCCGCCACTGTGCGGCGGAATGGAAATTTTTATGAGGAACTACGAAATAGAAAATGAAATGTACCGCAGAGCGGTGGAGCTGATCGAAAAAAGGTATCCGATCGGTTGGGGCGGCGCGGGTGTCGTTCATACGGCCAACGGGAATTATTACACCAGCGTTTGCATTGAAACAGCCAACGCCTCTGCGATCCTATGCATCGAAACAGGCGCCATGCTGGAAGCGCACAAGTTCAACGAGAAAGTAACCCATTGCCTGTGTCTCGTCCGCGAAAATGAGAATGCTCCCTACCAAGTGCTCTCTCCCTGCGGTATTTGCCAGGAGAGACTGCGCTATTGGGGGGAGGATGTGCGGGTAGCGGTTACGACCGATACGGCGCAGAATGAACAGCTTCGATTCGTCGAGCTGAAGGAATTACAGCCGTACCATTGGACGCGAGCGTACCCCGCAGAAGAGCTTGAGCATTGGCAGGGATGATCCCCCGGATTCCCCGCTCCCACACCATTTTTTGAAAGCGAATCACACTTATGGAAATTGAAACCAACACGACCCTCCCCGCCCTGTTTCTCGCTCGTATGCAATCCCTTTTGGGCGAAGATTTTGCGGATTTTCTGGCCTCCTATGAAAAGCCAGCCCATCCTTCCCTGCGGGTCAACACATTGAAGCTCTCCCCCGAGAGGCTCTGCGAGATCGCCCCCTTCCTCGGGGACTGTGTGCCCTGGCAGGAAAACGGCTTTTACTACCCCGCCGACGGGGATATCCGCCCCGGCAAGCACCCCCTCCACGAGGCGGGCGCTTACTACATCCAGGAGGCCAGCGCCATGCTTCCCGCCTCCCTCTGTCCGCCTGCGCCGGGGGAGCGGGTCCTGGACCTCTGCGCCGCTCCGGGCGGTAAGGCCACCCAACTGGCGGCGGCGCTCGGCGGCGAGGGGCTGCTGATCGCCAATGAGATCCACCCCACCCGCGCGGGCATCCTCTCCCAGAACATGGAGCGCATGGGGGTACGCAACGCCGTGGTCACCAACGCCTCCCCCGCCGAGCTGGCGGCGAAATTTCCTGCCTTCTTCGATAAGATCGTGGTGGACGCGCCCTGCTCGGGGGAGGGTATGTTCCGCAAGGAGGCCGATGCAGTGGCCATGTGGAGCCCCGAGAACGTCGCTCTGTGCGCCGACAGGCAGGCTGAGATCCTGGACGAAGCCGCCAAAATGCTCCACGCAGGAGGGTATCTGACCTACTCCACCTGCACCTTCGCCCCTGCCGAGAACGAGGGCGCGGTGCTGTCCTTCCTCACCCGTCATCCCGAATTTGAGGTGGTTTCCTCAACCGAGGCAGCGGTGATCGAATCCAAACAGCGGGGGCTGTTGGACGGCGGCAGACCCGAATGGGTAGAGGGCTTTGAGCAGTATCCCGCGGCTCTGCTGGAGTCGGTGAGAAGCGCTTACCGTGTTCTGCCCCACCACTGCGACGGAGAGGGGCATTTCGCAGTTCTGCTCCGCAAGGCGGGCGCGTCTGCGGAGACGATCCCCGCCAAAGCCGACGGCAAAAAGAAAAGCCGCAAGCCAGAAAAGAACGGTGGCAAGGGAAAACCTGCCTCCGAGGCGGTGGCGGTACAGCTTTTGGCCGACTTCTGCCGTGAGGTCGGAGGGAATCCGGCCGAGCTCAGCGCGGGAACGGTACCCTGCCTCTTTGGAGACAAGCTCTACCTGGCGCCCGCGGCGCTGACGGACGAGGCGGATCCCGCCGGGATTACGAACGCGCTGAGGGGTCTGCGCGTACTCCGCGCGGGGCTTTGCGCGGGTACGGTGATCGGACTCGACCGCGGCCGTCCCCGCTTTGAGCCGGATCACGCGCTGGCGCTGGCGGCGGGCATAACGCTGCGCGGTTTCCCGGTGGATGAAGCCTCCGCCGACGCCTATCTCCGCGGCGAGACGCTCCCCGCCGATGCGCGGGGCTGGTACACCGTGACCTACGAAGGACTCCCCCTCGGCTGGGGCAAGGCCAGCGACGGGGTGATGAAGAATCATTATCCCAAGGGGTTGCGGCGGAACTAAAGGAGATGCAGTCATGAAACTACTTTTTTCCATCCCGCTGGAAGAAAACGAACAACCTGACGCGGCGCTGTCAGAATGCTACGCAGGCGTACTCTGTGTCCATGAGGGGCAATACGTTTACTGTCGGCAGACCTACACCGAAAACCAAATGTATCTGAAGGAATATCGCTTTACCCGTGAAGGACAACTGCTCGGCGCCTCCCTGTACGCGCTCCCCAAGCCGCACGCCCTGAATTATCAATGGCGGCACTACACCACCCATTCGGTCTCCTGCGTGGTAATCGGCTCGGAGTGGGGATTTGACCTGACGTCCAGGGAATTTTTTTCATTGACTGATCCTCTGCGGGCGCGCTATATCCACGACACACACGCCGATGAGCCGTACTACCACAACGAGCATAGTTTCTCTTTCCCACCCTATGAGATTGCTCATAAAGGCGAGTTTGGATACGTCTGTACGTTTGAGGACAGGCCTGTATGGAGCTTCCGCACGCAGGGCTATCTGTACACCGATATGATTCAATACAACAACGCAGTGGTATTCGGCACCGCAGGATTTGGCGGTCATTTCGTTGCCCTGCGATTGACGGACGGCCGCCCCCTCTTTGATATCAATACCAAGGGAACCGACCGATATCTATACGACGGAAAATTTTTCTACACCTACGCCGGCGGAAAGAACGGGTTACTGGCCGCCAGCCTCTGCGGGGCGGTTAAGACC
>JAZQXS010000333.1:0-4482 GCA_045633025.1 Eubacteriales bacterium
TCCACCCCCAGATCCGAACGGCTCATATCCGCCGAAAAAATCCCGTAGCACCCCACAGGCACCCCCGGAACAGGGTCAGTCTCCAAAGGAGGCTCTGTTTCTTCTTCCGTCTCGGCCGGGTCGGACGCATCCTCTTTGGTCTCGGCAGGCTGTGTTTCGGGGGTGTCAGCCCGGGTGTCCGTCTCGGTGACCTCGGCTTCGCGGGTGTCCGTCTCGGTATCGAGGGTCGTCAGCGCCTCCGTGTCGGCGCTATCCGCCGTATCGGTTGCAGGGATCCCACCCGGCAATCCGCCCTGCCCCGCATCGCCCGAGCCTCCGCGCCAAAGCGCCGCCGTCAGCACAGCGCCCAGGATCAGCCCCGCCGCGCCCACAGCAACCAGGCAAAGGCGGAGCTTGCGGATATCCACAGGGCGGCCGAAAAACGAATACGCCCCGCGCGGCGTATCGCCGAACAGCGCGCGGAGATCAATGAAAATCCCTCCGCGGGAGGATTCCTTCGACGGAAGGCGGGATGGACGGGACGAATTCATAGGCATACTCCTTTATATTGAAAATTTCATCCCATTCTATGCCCCGCGCCTGCCAAATAGACCACTCACTCCCCCACGCCGAAGGCCAGATTCAGCCCCCGCGCCAGCAATCGGCAGGTCAGCTCCACCATCTCGTCGCAATCCTTGGGCGTGACCACAAAGCTCCGCCCCCCCTCCAGCACCTCCGTCAATTCCTTCGGCAGAGTCTCCGCCGTCATGCCGGCCTTCTCCAGCGCATCCCACACCAGCGTGGAGGAATCCACCACCGTCGGCACCCCCACCCCCATCACAGGGCAGCCCATGGTCTTGGCCGTAATCGCCATGCGGCGATTGCCCAAGCCCGCTCCCGGAGAGATTCCGGCATCCGAGAGCTGAACGGTGGATGCCAACCGCTCGCAGCTTCGCGCGGCCAGCGCATCCACCGCCACCACCAGATGGGGGCGCACCAGCTTCGCCGCCGCCTTGACCAGCTCCCCCGACTCCACGCCGGTCTGCCCCAGTACCCCGGGTGACAGCGCCGCCAGTTCGCAACAGCCAAGCGCCCCGAACAGCGCCTCGTCGTGCGCTCGCAAATGCCGGGTCACGGTCAAGCGCCGCACCGTGCCCGGGCCGATGGCATCGGGGCTCATGTGCGCGTTACCCAGCCCCACCGCCAGAATTCGGCAGGACGCATCCGGCGCGCGCCCCAGCATGACCTCTGCAAGCCGCCGAAGCTCCTCGGCCAAAAGCTCCGCCAGACCCTCCAATTCTGCCGTCCCCCTCGCCGTGATCCGCCCGCAGGCCAGCGTCACCGACCGCGCGCCGTCCGTCTCCCTGCGGCGGATGATCTCCACGGGCGCCGTCCCGGGCGCCACCGTCACAGCCGACCGCCGTTCTGCGCCGTGAGCCGCAGGGGTCTCGCAGGCCAGATCGGTACGGGCGAAATCGTTTCTCCGGCCGTCGGACGGCATCGTAAACCGAGAATATTCCATAGCTTCACCCCATCTTTCGTTGCTTCGAGTCAGTTTCCCGCCCTCTCTGGGGCATATTTTCCCTCAGAAAGGCGCTTTTTATGCAGAAAATATGTGTTTTTACCGGCTCGCCGTGAGCAAAATGCACAGTTTTTCCACCTCACCGTTGTGCAACCGTCCAAAACTGAAAAATATGTTCAATTGCTCCTTGATTCGTAGCGAAATGTATGGTATAATAGAGCGAGAAAACTGTATAGGTGTCTCTGCATCGACAGCGCCACCGCATTACAAAGGAGGAGAAATCGAACCATGCTGAAGCGTATTTTTGCGTTACTGCTTTGTGCCGCCACCCTGCTTTCCTGTCTGACCTTTATCGGATGCTCCGATGAGGAAAAAGAAGAGGATAAGGGCCAGTACATCACCACCTACCTGACCGACAACGTCTATGACCTTGATCCGGCCAAGGCCTACACCAATGAGGCTCTATCCAACGTGGTCAGCCTCATGTTCGACACCCTGTTCAAGCTGGACGAAAAGGGTCGCGTCAAGAAGTCCCTCGTGTCCGAGTATGTGATCGAGGAGAACGAGGCAGCCGGCGAGTACACCATGAAGCTGTACCTGAACAACACCAACTGGTCCGACGGTACCGCCGTGTCCGCGAACGATATCGTATACGCTTGGAAGCGCCTGCTGGAGGTTGATGCCAACTATGAGGCCGCATCCCTTCTGTTCGATATCAAGAACGCCCGCGCCGCCAAGGAGGGCGATGCCTCCATCGACGACGTCGGTATCTACCCCGCCGAGCAGCAGATGCTGGAGATCAACTTTGAGGGTAAGATCGACTACGATCAGTTCCTCCTGAACCTGACCAGCCTTGCCCTGGCTCCTCTGCGCGACGATATCGTATCCAAGTCCGATGACTGGGCCAAGAAGCCCGGTACCATGGTCTGTAGCGGTCCCTTCAAGCTGGGTCGTATCAACGTCCAGAAGCTGGAGAACGACAAGTACTTCGACGAGTACCATAAGTATAAGGATATCAACGGCTTCAACAAGGTCGGCGCCGAGTTCAACCAGCAGCGCGTAACCGACTTCATGCTGGAGCGGAACATCTACTACTACCGCGACTACGAGGAGGATCGTCTGAAGAAGTCGGTCACCCCCTACAAGATCTGCGTTGACTGCTCCCTCACCGAGGAACAGCTCGTCGATATGTACGATGCCGGTATGGTCATGTACATCAGCGACGTGCCCCTGGCTCTCCGTAAGGACAGCTCCATCGCTTCCGACGCCGTAGTAGCCGACAAGAACTGGTCTACCAACTCCATCTACCTCAACCAGAACGCCGTCATCGATAACGGCACCGAGGAGGGCGCTAAGCTCTTCGCCGACGCTAAGGTTCGTCAGGCTCTGTCTCTGGCCATCAACCGCGCCGCTATTGTGGAGGCCGTGGTATACGCCGAGGCCGCTACCGGTCTGGTTCCCAGCGGTGTGTTCGAGTCCAACTCGCCCAAGTCCCTGTTCCGTGACGCCTGCACCGCTACCTACGAGTACCTGAACACCGACGCCGTCAAGGCCGCTAACCTCCTGAAGGAGGCCGGCGTGAAGGCATCCGACTACACCTTCGAGCTGACCGTCGCCGCTTATGACGAGGTTCACTGCGCCATCGCAGACATCATCGTGAAGAACTGGAGCGACCTGGGCTTCAACGTAACCGCAAAGAAGATCGGTACCATCGTTAACAACGACTACTACAAGTACACCGACTCCACCCCCGAGGATATCTGCGACGACCTGTACGCAGAGGAGCTGCGCGGCGGCACCTTCGAGGCCATCATTTTCGACTACGTAGCCTTCTCCGCAGATCCCTTCTCTGTTCTGTCCTCCTTCGCTAAGCCCTTCTCGGGTCGTGGCATGGATATGTCCAACCCCGACGAGTATCTGCTGACTCCCCACATCACCGGCTACGACAACGAGGAGTACAACACTCTGATGGAGGAGATCTTTGCCGAGAAGACCATCGCGAACCGCGCCGAGAATCTCCGCAAGGCCGAGGGCATTCTGATGAACGATATGCCCATCATCCCCGTTGTATACAACCAGACCGTTACCGTAACCAACTCCAAGCTGAGAGGCGAGTCCGTAAACTTCTACAACGCTCTCCAGTTCAAGAAGTGCAAGATCGGCTCCTACAAGGATTACATCGCCGCCGGTAAGGCTTACATCACCGAGAACTTCTCCGAGATGAAGTTCACCGAGTGCAACGAGTGCGCTTACGTCGATTTCGAGCTCTTCAAGACCGCCAACACCATCTACTCCCAGTACTTCCTGGACGAGAAGGAGGCGCAGGAGCAGGCCAAGAAGGAGGCCATGGAGAAGAAGTAATCTCCTCCCCGCTTTGAATCATCAAAACCCGATCCCCTGCTTCGGCAGGGGATTTTTTGATCGAATCCGCAGGGTTTCGCAAAAGTTTTTTTCAAGAAGTTATAGACAAGATGATGTTTTTGTGCTATAATAGGAGGATAGAATTGGTTTGATCTCTCGCATTTTTGTCCCTAAAAACCATCGTCCAAAAACCAAGGAGGATCCATGCAGATCATCAATCTTTTTCCGGGCTCCTACGGCTCTAATTGCTACTTGATCGAGGACAGCGGACACGCCCTCATCATCGACCCCAGCGCCGCGGCTGCCTCCATTTTGCGCCGCCTCAAGGAGGACGGCTGCACCCCCGACGCCGTCATTCTGACCCACGGCCACTTCGACCACATCATGTCCATCGACACCCTGCGGCAGGCTGAACCCAATCTGCCGGTGTATATCCACCAAAACGACGCCCCCATGCTCACCGACTCAAAGAAGAACGCCTTCGCTCTGTTTTTCGGGCAGGATCGTGTTTGGAACGAGGCCGATGTCCTTCTGACCGACGGACAGGTCATCCCCGTGGGCAACGTCGCATTCCGCGTCATCCACACCAAGTCGGAGGCCAAGCGGTCTTAGGAGACAAT
>JAZQXS010000334.1:0-7498 GCA_045633025.1 Eubacteriales bacterium
CAGACTGTAGACCAAAAGCATGTCGTCTTGACGAACACCTGCCAATATGGTATAATAGATACCGTAAAGGCAGGTGTTTTTTATGTACCGAAAGAAGGACAAAAGTAAGCAGACCCAGTTGCAAATGTTATGTATAGAAGATCTCGTTCCGCAGGATCATATGCTTCGCGAGATCGAGGAAGCCTTGGATTGGAGCTTTATCTATGACGAGGTGAAAGGTCTTTATAAAGAAGCGGAGTGGGGGAACCCCGGGATAGACCCTGTGGTTCTTTTCAAGATCGTATTTATCCAGTACCTGTACGGGATCCGAAGTATGAGACAAACAATCAAGGAGATCGAAGTCAATATTGCCTACCGTTGGTTCATCGGTTACGATCTGACAGAGCCGATTCCCCACTTTTCCACCTTCGGAAAGAACTATAAGAGACGCTTTGAGGGGACGGATATTTTTGAGCGTATCTTCCGCCATATTCTGGAGGAAGCGGTCAAATGCGGCTTTGTGGATGCGAAAGCGATCTTTATCGACGGAACCCATATCCGTGCCAATGCGAATAAGAATAAAAAAGTCAAAGAACTGGTAGCAGTTGAAGCCAAGCGCTACCAAAAAGAGCTTGACGAGGAGATTGCCCGGGATCGCAAGGAGCACGGCAAAAAGCCTTTGAAGGACAAGGCAGACGAGAGCGACGAGCGTGACGAGAGTGACGATGAAGGCGAGGATGATGATAAGGGCGATGATAACGGAATCGGCGGAGGAGCCGCAGGCGGTAGCGAGACCAAGGAGATCACGAAAAGCACGACGGATCCGGAATGCGGAATGTTCCATAAGGGAGAACACGAAAGACAGTTCGCCTACATAGCCGGAACCGCTTGTGACAAGAGAAACTTCATACTTGGCTTTGCAGTAGCCCCCGGAAACGTACATGACAGCGTTATGTTCGATGACGTTTACAACAATACCGTTGCCCATTTTCCCGAGGTAAAATCCGTTGTCGTCGATTCTGCGTACAGAACACCTTGGATCGCGAAAAAAATTATTGACGACAAGAGAACACCGTCCATGCCCTACAAGTGTCCCATGACCCCGGAAGGGTATTTCAAAAAATACGAGTACGTTTACGATGAATATTTCGATTGCTATATTTGTCCTAATAACCAAGTTCTGAAATACAGCACGACTAACCGTGAGGGATACCGAGAGTACAAAAGCGATCCTGAAACCTGTAAAAACTGTCCGTGCAGGGAGAAATGTACGAAATCCAAGGGATGCCAAAAGACGGTTACGCGGCACGTATGGGAGTCTTATTTGGAAACCGTGGAGGACTGCCGCCATACTCCGTGGATAAAAGATCTATACGACAAACGCAAGCAGAAGATTGAGCGTGTCTTTGCCGATGCAAAGGTCAAGCACGGCTTGCGTTATACGCAGATGCGTGGTCTTGCAAAAGTTACGATGCAGGTCACGCTTACTTTTGCGTGCATGAATTTGAAAAAGCTGGCCAAATGGAAGAGACGGTTCTCTTCCGCAAGGCTTAGTTTTGAGGTGTGGGGGGGCTTTGTGGTCTACTTTTTCCTCCTACATAGAAAAGCATCCATACCAGGGCTATGAACCTTGGTGTGGATGCTTTTGGTCTACAGTCTGAAGAACCCTTTCTAAAGGGTTCTTAAGTCGCCGAAGGCACGTTTCCTCCCTCCCCCACCCCCAAAAAGAGGGAACGACACCCACCAAAGGTGCCGTTCCCCCTTGACTTTTTTTGGCTTTTGTGGTATACTGTTTTTCATATGGAAATAGGGTATACTATTGTTATACTATTTTTGAAAATTCTTGAAGGGGGTCCAAATTGTCCCCCGAAATCTTCCCCGAAAGGAGCCCGCTTGTCGCGTATGAATCGAAAATTACTCCTCTATATCCGCTACGATGGCCGCGGCTCCGAGCTCCGCCCCTTCTGCGGCTACCAGACCCAGAAGAACGGCTACTCCATCCAGGAGGCGCTCAACGAGGGCACCGAGGCGCTGTTCGGCCACCCCTGCAACATCACGGGATGCTCCCGCACCGACAGCGGCGTCCACGCCAATATGTTCTGCGCCACCGTCACGAAAAAGGGAAGCGATACCATGGAGACGACCATCCCCACCGACCGCATCCCCCGCGCCCTCAATATCCGCCTTCCCGACGCCGTGGCCGCCTATAAGGCGCTGTGGGTGCCCGAAGACTTCCACGCCCGCTACTCGGTTTCCTCCAAGGAATATATCTACCGTATTCTCTGCGCGCAGGAGCGCGACCCCTTTGAGCGCGGCCGCGCCTGGCACTACCCCCGCCCCCTGTCCGACGAGGCCTTCGACGCCATGCAGACCGCCGCGCAAGGCTTTGTGGGGCGGCGGGATTTCGCCGCCTGTATGGCCGCGGGTTCCAAGGTGCAATCCACGGTCCGCCACGTCATGAGCGCTTCGGTGGAGTGTACCCCCGTGCGCGATGCCGCCTCATGCGGCGGACACCTCATCACCTTTCGCGTCCGCGCCGACGGCTTCCTCTACAATATGGTGCGCATCATGGTGGGAACTCTGGCCGAGGTCGCCGAGGGGCATATCCCCCCCGACAGTATCCCCGCAAGATTGGATACCCTCGACCGCGCCTCCTTCGGCCGCACCGCCCCTGCCGACGGGCTGTATCTCAACCGCGTATTCTACAACGATCCGGAGAAGGAGGGCTACCATGCCGAAAAAGAAACCCCTTGACCGTCTCCGCCGCCTGCCGAAGAGCCTCTATGACCGCGCCGCCGATCGGGTAAAGGCCTTCACAAGGCAGACGGATGAGGTCGTGTCGGATCAGCCCATCGACTTCTCCGCCCCCTCCATCCCCTACTACGAGAACTTAGCCGCCCGTATGAGCTTTATCCGCGTGGTGCTGTATATGGTGCTGCTGGTGTTCGTGGTCGTCACGGTGATCTGCAATCACCGCCTCATCACCTACGAAAACCTCTACTACCTGGCCAAGGATATCGGCGCCGCTACCGTGACCGCGAAGTCCCAGGCCGACCGCATCAGCTATCCCATCTCCTCCGCCGAGGCGGATTTCGCCCCCTACCGCGGCGGCGTAGCCATCGCGGGTAGCGAGGTGGTTACGGTGGTCAGCGGCTCGGGACGGCAGACCCTATCGGTCAACGTGGCCTACGCCAACCCCTGCGTGCGTACCTCGGAGAAGTACTGCTTGACCTTCGGGCGAGGGGAGCGCTCCTTCGCGGTCTATAATTCCTTCGTGCAAGTCTACCGCGAGCTGACGGATTTCCCCATCTACGACGCCGCCGTGGGGGATAACGGTTGCTTTGCCGTGGTCACCCGCTCAAGAGACTATACCTCCGAGGTCATCATCTACAACGCGGATATGGAAAAGCTGGCCGACTACCATCTGAACGGCTACGTCACGGGGCTTGCCATGAATCGCGCGGGAGATCGTTTGGGCGTGGTGTCGGTGGAGTCCGTCAACGGTATCTGGCAGACGAAGGTTACCCTGATCCGCGTGGGAAGCCATATCGCGCAAAGCGCCGCCACCCTGTCGGGCGCCTTCGGGAGCGTCTGCGGCTTTGTGGAGGAGAGCCGCCTTGCGGTTGTGTTTTCGGATCGGCTCATGATCTGGGGACCCGACGCCAGCGTGAAGGGTGAGGCCCTCTTTGAGAATGCCACCCCGACCCGATGCGCCGTGGCCGAGGGGCGGGTCGCGATCCTGTCCGACCCCCATTCCGATCTGGCCGAAAAGCACTTACAGGTGTTCGACGGTCAAGGAGATCTCGTTTACGACGTGGCGCTGAATCCGTCCCACCCCATCTGCCGTGACGGAAAGCTGGTAGAGATGGCATTCGGCGGAGACAGCCTCTATTTGCGGACGGATAAAGCCCTCTACCGCCTGTCCGGCAAGGGAGAGGAGCCTGCTTTTGCAGAGATCAGCCGAGATACCCTCTCCATACTGCCCGCAAAGGATGGGAAGGTGCTGGTCTGTACCCCCGCCTACGCCGTGTGGCTGGACGAGGATGATTTTTCGGCGGAGTGATACCGCCGCCCCATTCCATCGTATCATTTTTTTAGGAAAGGAATATTTCTATGCAACTGACAATCGATCTGATTTTGCTGGCCGTGTTCGGCGTGCTTACGCTCATTGGCTGGTGGCGCGGCTTCTTGAAAACCGTGCTGGGCTTCGGTAAGCTCTTTTTGTCCTTCATTCTGACCATTCTGCTGGGGCCTGCGGTATCGGGCTGGATCGACCGCACCCTCGTCAATCCCCCCGTCTATGAGACGGTTCACAGGAAATTTACCGAGATCGCGGCCGAGGTGTCCGCTACCGCCCAGGGCGGCGTGGAAGCCATGACCGAGAAGATCCCCGCCGCATTCCGGAGCCATCTGGATCTCCAAAACGTGGATCCCGCGTCGGATATCTACGCCCTGGCCGATGAATGGTCGCTGACCGTATCGGGCGGAATTTCCAGGATCGTCGCCACCGTGATCGGCTACGTCCTGACCTTCGTTATCGCCTTTATCCTCTTAACGGTCGTCATCTTCATCGTCGCTAAGCTGATCCATAAGATCGACCTGCTCCGTACCACCGACAAGATCCTCGGCGCGCTCCTGGGCGCGGCCAGCGGCGTTCTCGTCGTCCTCCTGATCTCCACCATCCTGGGCGCGATCCTGTCCGTGATGGGGAAGGACGCCGTGGTGGAGGGCTCCTTCATGCTCCGCCTCTCGGGCTGGATCCGGAATCTGATCTTTCAGTAAGATCTAATGGAATACTGTGGGGAAAACTTCTTGAAGAACTGCTTGCGGTTCGGTTTTCCCCACACCCTTTTCAAGAACTTTCAAAAAAGTATGGGCACATATTTTTCGAAGGTTTTTGAGGATTCTTAAGGGATTTTTTCAAAAAGGCCCTTAAGTGGGGTTCAGGGGCAAAGCCCCTCGCTCTCACGCTCCCCCACCACAAGCGGGGATAGGCTCCGCTGAAGGGAGTAACTGTCCGCCAAACAGCAAGTAAAAACACACAATAAAATTTTTTTAAGAGCTCGTGAAGGGGTTCGGGGAAACTTTTTTTAAGAAGTTTCCCCGGCGTTCTCCATGCTTTTTTTTGCCAAAAACCCCTTTACAAATACCGCGATTTGTGCTATAATAAGATGTTACTATTTTTGGAAGGACAATAAAACCATGTTTATCAAAGAAACCGTCAAGGGTATGCGCGACATTCTCCCCGCTGAGATGGAGATCCGTGAGTATCTGCTGACCAAGCTTAAGTATATGTACACCTCCTTTGGCTTCACCCAGATCGAGACCCCCTGCATGGAGCGCATTGAGAACCTCACCAACAAGCAGGGCGGCGAGAACGAAAAGCTCATCTTCAAGGTGCTGAAGCGCGGCGAAAAGCTCTCCGAGTCCCTGGAAAACGCTACCTATGATGAGCTGTGCGACTCGGGTATGCGCTACGACCTCACCGTACCCCTGTCTCGCTACTATTCCAACAACGTAGGCAGCCTCCCCGCCCCCTTCAAGTCCCTGCAGGTGGGCTCGGTCTGGCGCGCCGACCGCCCCCAGAAGGGGCGCTTCCGCCAGTTCACCCAGTGCGATATCGACATCCTGGGCGATCCCTCCAACACCGCCGAGAGCGAGCTGATCTACGTCACCTCCCTGTTCCTCGACAGCGTGGGCGTCAAGGGCAATACCGTCATGGTCAATGACCGCCGCATCCTCAAGGGCATGGCCAAGAAGGCGGGCTTTGCCGAGGAGGATTACAATAAGGCGTTCATCATCCTGGATAAGTACGACAAGATCGGCGAGGACGGCGTCAAGGCCGAGCTGCTGGAGTCCGGCTTTACGGCCGAATCCGTCGAGACCTACATGACCATTTTCCACGGTTTCCTCACCGCGGAGGATCGATTCACCTACGTGGACGAGGCCTTCGGCGATTGCATGGAGCCCGGCGTGGCCGATAACATCCGCCAGATCTTCGAGAACGTCGCCCTCATGTCGGGCGGCCGCTTCAACCTCTCCTTCGATCCCACCCTGGTGCGCGGTATGGGCTACTATACCGGTACCATCTTCGAGATCAAGTCCGAGGATTTCAAGGGCTCCTCCATCGCAGGCGGCGGCCGCTACGATAACATGATCGGCAACTTCACAGGTACCCCCACTTGCGCCTGCGGCTTCTCCATCGGCTTTGAGCGCATCGTCGGCGCCCTGCTGGAGAAGAAGTTTAAGGCCGAGGGCAGCCGCGAGAAGGTGGCTGTGCTGTACGGTAAGGCCTTCGGGTCGGGTGACGTAGCCGCGCTCCAGTGCAAGTGCAATCAGCTCCGCGAGGCAGGGAAGATCGTCCTCGTGCAGAAGATGAACAAGAACGTGGGCTTCCAGAAGCAGAAGCTGGAGGCCGAGGGCTATACCTCGTTTATCGACGTGCGGTATCCTGATGAGATCGAAAATAAGTTTTGATGGATAGGGATAAAAAGCTATGCGGGGAGGGACTTCTTGAAAGAAGTCCCTCCCCGCGCCCCTCTTCAAGAACTTTCAAAAACAAAAACCGTACGGAAGACAATGCTCTTCCGCACGGTTTTTGCATTTATTAGGGTTCTATCAGAGAATCGTGTTACTCGGCATCTTCAGCCAAATCGTCCAACTTTTGGGCCAGGCTTTTCAGTTGCTTTTTGGCGACCTTTTCCTTCGTCTTGAAATGGGAGACGGTGCTGTTGGTCTTGGACAAGAGGATGGACTGAATGCTGTGGTGGTAGGAATCCAGATTGTGGGAGAAAACAATACCGGGATCGATATAGATGCCGTTGATGATAATATCCATCATCTCGGCGGATTGTGGATCCTGGGCAATCTTGGTACGAAGCGTGGTCTCGTAGTAAACGGGGCGAACCAGATTATAGCTGGTGGAGGCCATCGCCTCCAGTACGGCGCTTATCTCGGACAAGCGATCACCCTGTACGGTGGTGGGGATAGCGACAATGGTGAAGGCATCGTGCATGTAGCTTTGGTAATTGGCCTGTGCCTCATCGAACTTGGGCATGGGCACTACGCCGTATTCATCGGTCATGTTGCGCATTTGAGCCTCCTCAAGGGCGATGATGCAAAGGGTAGCCATAGCGGCACGCCCCTCCGAGAAGATCCGGCGGGCCTGGATTTGCAGGGCATCGTCATTCGGGAGAACCAGGGTTCCGTTATCGGAGTTATAGTAGAGCTTCAAAAGCTTTTCCATCACATCGTGCATCCGCCCGGTATCGAATACCCATTCATACCCGGTGTCGTTGTCTACGCGGATAATATCAATGTCGCAAGCGGACCAGTAGGAGTCGGGGGCGGTGACGGTGTTGGTCACGAAGCCGAAGGTATCGATGTCCTCGTCCTGCACGCTGTTTCCGTTGTCGCGGGAAAACAGAGGAGCCAGTGCACTCTGCCGATCCAGCGTCCAGGTTCCGTTCTCTACGTAGCTGTAGAGATACTCTTGGTTGGCATCGGAAAAGAGCTTTTT
>JAZQXS010000335.1:0-12857 GCA_045633025.1 Eubacteriales bacterium
CGGTAATCAGGGCATCGAGCTGGCCGCCAAGGTATTCTGCAATGAGGGCGATACTGTCATCTGCGAGAACCCCACCTTCATCGGCGGTCTGAACGCCTTCCGCTCCTGCGGCTACAATACCGTGGGTGTACCCATTGAGGAGGACGGCATGGACGTCGCCGCTCTGGAGGAGACCATCAAGGCGCCCCCCAACGCAAAGCTTCTCTACGTCATCCCCACCTTCCAAAATCCCGCAGGCATCACCACCTCTCTTGAAAAGCGCCGCGCCATCTACGAGGTATGTAAGAAGTACGGCCTCATGATCCTGGAGGATAACCCCTACGGAGAGCTCCGCTTCGCGGGCGAGGAGATCCCCACCATCAAGAGCTTTGACACAGAGGGTCTGGTCATCTACTGCTCCTCCTTCTCCAAGATCCTGTCCGCCGGTATGCGCGTAGGCTTTGTGGTCGCCCCCGAGGAAGTCGCCGCCAAAATGGTGGTGGCCAAACAGTCCGAGGACGTCCACACCAACCAGTTCTTCCAGATGCTCTGCTACAAGTTTATGACCGAATGTGACCTGGATGCCCACATCGCCATGATCCGTGAGGTCTACGGCCGCAAGTGCCGTCTGATGCTGGAGTGCCTGGAAAAGGAGCTTCCCGCCTCCGTTCAGTTCACCCGTCCCGAAGGTGGTCTGTTCATCTGGGTCACCCTGCCCGACAGTGTGGATGCCGCCGCATTCCTCAAGGCTTGCATCGCTGAAAAGCTCATGATCGTCCCCGGAGCTACCTTCAACTGTGATGTCACCCAAGGTTCCAATTCCTTCCGTCTGAACTACTCTACCCCCTCGGATGCGCAGATCGTTGAAGGCGTAGCAAGACTTGGCAAGGTCGCCCGCGAATTCTTCGCCCGAGAGATCGTCAAGTAAGGAGCCAGACTTATGGCAAAAATCACCATCCGCCCCGCAACCGAGGCCGACATCCCCCGTCTGGAGGACCTTCTCTACCAAGTCCACGGTCTCCATGCCGAGGGGCGGCCGGACCTATTCATCCCCGGTTGCAAAAAATACACAGCCGACCAGCTCCGTGAAATTTTGGCTGACCCGATCAACACCCCTGTTTTTGTCGTTCTATCGGACGAGCTTTTGGTGGGCTACTGCTTCTGCATCCGCCAGGTACAAACAGCCGCCTCCATGCAGAAGATCGCAACGCTGTACATCGACGATCTGTGCGTAGACGCCGCCATGCGTGGGCAGGGCTTCGGTAAAGTGCTCTACGATCACGCCGTCGAGTACGCACGCCTCAACGGCTACTACAACTTAACCCTCAACGTCTGGGCCTGCAACCCATCCGCCATGCGGTTCTACGAAAAGTGCGGCCTGTCGGTTCAAAAAGTCGGTATGGAGCAAGTACTCTGACGCACTTCCATCAAACCGAAATCCATTTTATTACAAGTACAAGGAGATCACCATGAAAAGAACAACGAAAAAGGTCATCCATATCATCATTAGCCTGTTCTACATCCTCTGGGGTATCGGTGCCCCCCTGTCCTTCATCAAAAATCTGGCCGATCTGAACTTTGACTCCATTCTTTCCGTCGGCACCCTGTTGTCCGTGGCCACCGGCCTCATCATGCTCATTGCAGGTATCCTGGGTCTGATCCGTCTGCGCCCCCTCTACCGCCGTCTGCTGGGCTTTATCATCTTCATTTTAGCCGCCTCCTCCGCCGTTACCTCCCTCATGGGCGGCAGTATCGCTTGGCAGGCGATCGTTCAGGCTATTCTGGCTTGGCTCTACATCATTTGGTAAAATTCCATCCCAAAAAACGCAAAAGCGGCGCTCCGGCGTCGCTTTTTTGTCCGCATATGCAAAACGCAACGTTTATTTGTAAACATTATGTTTTGCTATATTCTGAATTTTACTGAAAAATTCCTGCTCATTATTGAAAAAATCCATAAAAATTTTGCAAAACTCTTGACGAATCGTAGTGAATGTTATATAATAATATAAGATAGTTTTGTCGCCTCGATAAGATGGCGGATCATGGGCTGTCTCCCATCCAAAAGAAAGGATGTTCAAACATGGCTGATTTTGACCCAACCCACTCCCATACCCCGCCCCCTGTCGAGAACGGCTCCGGAGGCACCGCGCCCCCCCCGCCGCCTAAGAAATATGTGAAGCGGACAGCCTTCTTTATCACGGCCACCATAATCGCCCTGGTTCTGCTTGCCGCCGCGGTTATGGATCCGCTGGTCAAGGTACTTCGCTACGTCGTTTCTCTTCTGTCCCCCCTCATCATAGGCGCGGTCATCGCCTACCTCTGCGCCCCCATTTTGGAGATGTATGAGTACCGCGTATTCAAGCGAATGAAACGCGAAAGCAGCTTGCGGCGAGGGCTCTCCCTGTTTTTGACCGTTATCACCGCGTTCGGCATCGTGGGCTTGGTGTGCGTCATGATGATCCCCCAGCTCATCAAAAGCATCAACGAGCTTATGGCCAATTACGAGGAATATATCAACGGCTTTCTCGGTTGGGTTCAATCCTTTCTCAACAAAGCCACGGAGAATCTTCCCGTAAACGTAATCGACATTTCGGACATTGAAAAGCTCACCGACCACTTGAACAGTCTCATGGGCAACGTGGAGAGCGGCTACGCCGAAATACTCGACCGCTTGCAGGTATTCCTCACCGAGGGTGACGTCCTGGATAAGATCAAGGAGCTGTTCCTCGCGCTCTTTACTTCGGTCAAAAATGTGTTCATCGGCATTTTCATCGCCTTTTACCTTCTTGCCTCTAAGGAAAAGCGCGTGGCGCAGATCCGCAAGTTCCGTCGCGCCATGTTCAGCGAAAAAACAGACAGTCGCTTGGAGGAGATCATAACCCTGACCGACGAAACCTTCGGAGGCTTCATCTTCGGTAAGATCCTGGATTCCCTGGTCATCGGTATTCTGACCTTCGTTTTGCTGTTCATCTTTGAGATATCCCCCTATAACCTGCTCATTTCCACCTTTGTCGGTATCACCAACGTCATCCCCGTATTCGGTCCCTTCATCGGCGCCATCCCCTCCTTCTTCGTCGTTCTGATCTCCAACCCCGATAAAGCCTTCCTGTTCCTGGTACTCATCCTCATTATCCAGCAGCTTGACGGCAATATCATCGGCCCCAAGATTTTGGGCGATAACACCGGTGTCAGCTCTCTCTGCGTCATCATTGCCATTGCCATTTGCAGCACGCTGTGGGGCGTGGCCGGCATGATCCTCGGTGTTCCCATCTTCGCCGTTGTGATCGAATTGATCAAACGATTGCTGGAAAAACGGCTGAAGGCCAAGGGAGCCCCCACCGATACCGAAGCCTACTACCCCGACAACGCCATCGGAAACGCCGAGATGGACGTTCACTACGAACACGCGTCTCTGCGCTACCGCTACGAGCATTCCAAATTCAAGCCTCGTTTTGAACACTGGCACGGTCAGGTCTTAAGCCACCTCGGCCGCCAGGATACCACCCAAGAAGATCGGAATACCTCCGAACAAGCCTCCGAAAATCTTCCCTCCCCTCGGGTCAACGAGCATCCCGTGGTCAACGATCCCCACAAGACTGCGAATTCCAACAATAGCTCTGACAAAAACGTCCAACCGTAACCCCACCGACCGCAAGGCACTCGGTATTCGGCCGAGTGCCTCTTACATCCCATCAAGAGCGGCGCCCGACGGCGCCGTCTCTGCACAAACATACAACAAACTATCATGAATCAATCTTCCAATCCTCCCCCTCACGGTACTCCCCCCACCCGTCGCAGAGTCCCCAAGCGGATCTTCTTCTTCAGCGGTCTGGCCATCATCGCCATCGTTGTGTTCTGCATTGCAAACGCCAGCGGCTTTTCCTCCATGTTTGCCAAGCTGGGCGACGTGCTGGCTCCTCTTCTGATCGGCGGCGTCATCGCCTACCTCTGCAATCCCATTTTGAAATTCTATGAATACGTTGTATTCCGAAAAATGGGCAAGAGCAATCTTCGCCGCGTTTTGTCCCTCCTTCTGACCGTTCTGAGCGCGCTGGGCATTTTAGCGATCATTCTTGCTTTGATCGTTCCCGAGCTCATTGACAGCATCTCCCAGCTTGTCAATAACTATGAGTTCTACCTCAACAGCCTGCTCGCCTTCGTACAATCCATCATCAATAAGCTGAACCTGGCGGTGGATATATCCGACGTGCAGAAATTCACCCACTTTATCGAGGACATGTTCGGAACGGCCGAGGATGCGGTCGCAAAGTTCCTGTCTGCCCTGCAAGGATTCACCGAGAGTGTGAATCTGATCGACAACATCTGGGCATTCATGACCAATCTGTTCAACACGTTCAAAAACCTGATCCTGGGTATTTTTATCGCCTTCTACATCCTCTCCTCCAAGGAAAAACGCAAGGCGCAGATCAGCAAGTTCCGCGCCGCCTATTTCTCGGACAGTCAGAACGACAAGATCACCTCCGTCGTCCAATTGGTGGATAAAACCTTCGGCGGCTTTATCAAGGGCGTTCTTCTGGATGCTCTGGCGGTCGGTGTGCTGATGTTCCTGAGCCTCTCCCTGTTCCGCATCTCGGAATACGCTCTGCTGATTGCCGCCATCTGCGCCGCAACCAACATCATTCCCGTATTCGGCCCCTTCATTGGCGCGATCCCTTCGGGATTGATCGTGCTGATCTCCACCCCCGAAAAATTCGTCTGGTTCGTGGTTTTGGTCGTCCTGATCCAGCAGATAGACGGTAATATCCTCTGCCCCTTGATTCAAGGAAACAACACGGGCATCAGTTCCCTGGCGGTTCTGGTTGCCATCACCATCATGGGCGGTTTCTTCGGCATCATCGGCATGGTGATCGGTGTACCCGTATTCGCGGTCATCATCGAGCTCTTCAAGCAGTCCATCGAGAACAAGCTCCGCGCCCGCGGGAAATCCACCGACACCACAGACTACTACCCCTCCAATGCCGTGGGTAACGCCGAGGAGGACGTTTACTACGAGCACGCCCACTGGAGATACAAGTACGATCATTCCCGCATGAAGCCCCATATTGACAAGCTTTTGGCGGCCATCGGTCGGCTTTGGAACAAAAAAGACGATTACGATTACGACAACGATCCCGATCACCGGCTGGATTAGGACAACGCCGCGCAATTCATATTCAGTTTACTGTCGGAGAGTATAATCTCCTACACAATCAAGCATATATCGGAGGTATCCCATTATGAATCAGCAAAACTCCCGCCGTAACGGCGGCATTTCGGTCGAAACCGCCCACATCTTTCCCATTATCAAAAAATGGCTCTATTCCGAAAAAGACATCTTCCTGCGCGAGATGGTCTCCAACGCCGCGGATGCCGTAACCAAGCATAAGCGCCTCATCTCCCTGGGCGAGATCGAGGACAACGATACGAACGGCAGCTACCGCATCACGGTTACAGTGGATAAAACCGCCGGTACCCTCACCGTATCCGACAACGGAATCGGTATGACCGAGGACGAGGTTACCCGCTATCTTGGCAATATCGCTCTGTCCGGCGCCCTGGATTTCATCAACAAGTATGAAAACGAGAAAGACACCTCTGCCGCCGGTATCATCGGCCACTTTGGTCTGGGCTTCTATTCCGCCTTCATGGTCGCCGACAGCGTAGAGGTCATTACCCGCTCCTATCAGGGCGGAGAGACCGTCCGCTGGGTCTGTAACACCGATGGCTCCTATGAGTTCACCGACGCGCCCTATGAGCTCTCCCGCGGTACCGATATCATCCTCCACATCACCGAGGAGGAAGCCGCCTACCTGGGCGCCTACAAGATCCGCGAAATGCTGGACAAGTACTGCTCCTTCATGCCCACCGAGATCTACTTCGTGGACGCAGAGGAAGCCGACAAGGAAACGGAAGCTGATGAAGCCGCCAACGGCGAAGAGAATACCCCCGCCGAGCCGGCTCCCATCAACGACGTCACGCCCCTGTGGCAGAAGTCTCCCTCGGAGTGCAGTGAAGAGGACTATAAGGACTTTTACCGCAAGGTGTTCCACGATTTCCGCGAGCCCCTGTTCTACATCCACATCAACGCCGACTACCCCCTCAACTTCAAGGGTATTCTCTACTTCCCCCGCCTGGGCAACGAGTACGAGTCCATTGAGGGACAGGTCAAGCTCTACTACAATCAGGTCTTCGTGGCCGATAACATTAAGGAGGTCATTCCCGAGTACCTCCTCATGCTCAAGGGCGTGCTGGATTGCCCCGAGCTTCCCCTGAACGTCTCCCGCTCCTACCTTCAGAACAACACCTATGTCTCCAAGGTTTCCGCCCATATCGTCAAGAAGGTCTGCGACAAGCTCAACTCCCTCTGCGACACCGAACGCGAGACCTATGAGGGCGTTTGGGACAGCATCCGTACCTTCGTAGAGTACGCCTGTATGCGTGACCGTAAGTTCTACGACCGCGTGAAGGATTCTCTCCTCTTGAAGCTCACCGACGGAACGTACGTCACCGTGAAGGAATACTTCAAGACCGAGGAGGAGGCTACTGAAAAGGCCGAAAATGAAACGGTCATCTACTATACCTCCGATCCCGAGGGACAGGCTCAGTATATCTCCCTCTTTGAGGCCGAGGGCATCCGCGTGGCGGTGCTGGACAAGCTCATCGACTCCCAGTTCGTACAAATGTACGAAAACTACGTGGGAAGCGGCGAGAATGCAGTCAAGTTCCAGCGCATCGACGCAGACGTGGCCGCCGCGCTCCAAAAGGAGGGTGACTGCGCCGAAAGCGAAGCCCTGACCGCCCTCTACCGCAAGGTCAGCGGCAACGAAAAGCTGGAGGTCAAGTATACCGCCCTCAAGGACGAATCGGTTCCCGCCATGCTGACGGTATCCGAGCAGTCCCGCCGTATGGAGGAAATGATGAAGATGTACGCCATGCAGGGCGGCATGGAGGGTATGCCCGCCTACCCCGTGGAGTACACGCTGACGGTCAATACCGCTTCCGGACTAACCAAGCGGCTCATCGACCTCTGCGATACCGACGCCGCCAAGGCCGAGCTGGTGGCCGCCCAGGTGTACCGCCTCTGCCTCCTGTCCCAGCGCAGACTCACCGCCGAGGAGCTCACCTCCTTCCTGTCCGGTAGCTTCGACCTGCTGGGTCAGATCTGATCCAATCATGTCCTTTCTCAATACCGATATTCCCGAGCTTTCGGGCTTTGATACCGGCCTCTGTCTCTCCAATCTGGACATATTGAACCTTCGGCAGAATCGGATCAGCGAATCCTATTTGGCCGTTCTGTCCGAGCTGACCGACGCGCTGATTCGGGATGCCGAGGGAGACCCGGATACGGTGGACAGCATCCTTCTCTCCCTGCAAAGCACACCGGATACCGATGAGTATGACTCCGTAACCGCTCGGGCGCTGTCCTCGGTATCCCCCGTCAATCGGGAGCTTCTCCGTCGGGCTTTTGGCCGCTCCGGGCTGTATGCCCGTTTGATCCTCTACCATATGCTGGAGGAAAAGATGCCCTCCCACAAGGACATCGCCGAGAAAGCCGCCTCCCCAAGCCCCCTTCCCCCCATGGCGCGGGATCGTGTAGCGTACATGCCGGGTTCCTTCGCGGATAAGGCCTACCTCCATCTGACCGCGCTATTGAAATCCCCCCGCGCCAATGCAACCACCAGCTTTGTGGATGCCTGCGAAGAGGTTCACGGCGGTCTGTGCGAGTACTGCATTCTCCCGCTGGAAAACACCCACAGCGGCCGACTCACCGCCTTTACGCGCCTCATCCTCCGCTATCGCCTGCAAATCGTAGCAGTCTGTGATTTAAAAAACGGCGCCGCGGCGGGACAGTCCACTCGTTTTGCCCTGCTTCGGGAAACAGAGGAAGGATGCTTCCCCGCTCCCTTGACCCCAAATTCTCCACTTTGCCTGGAGCTGGTGCACCACACCCCGCCCCCTTCCTTGACAGACCTGCTCCTCGCCGCCGAATTTTGCGGTATGACACCAAGCAGGATCGACACGCTTCCTCGCTTCGATGAATTGGAGAGCTTTGGAGAAGACGCCCCTCATGCCGCCTTCGCCTGCGTGCTGAACGCGGACAATGGCGACCTCCCCACCTTCCGCCGATTCCTTTCCTTAGAGCTCCCCGAGGTCATTCTCACAGGGCTCTACGGAACCGTATAGCCATCCCGCCCCGAAAAAACATGATTTTGAAAGGAAGATACATACCATGCATCACTACACCTACCAGCCCTCCGGTGTCTGTTCCCGCCAGATCGACATCGACGTCGAGGGCAATACCATCGTAAAAGTCACCTTCACGGGCGGTTGCTCGGGCAATACCCAGGGTGTCGCCGCGCTCATCGCCGGCATGAACATCGACGAAGCCATCTCCCGCTTGTCCGGCATCCATTGCGGCCCCCGTCCCACCTCCTGCCCCGATCAGCTCTCCAAGGCTCTGACGGCCTACAAGGCATCCATCGCCTGACATACAGAACCAAAAACCGCTTACGGCTCTTGCAACCGTAAGCGGTTTCGACTTTTTACGCCCGTATCACGACAGCCCGCCCGATCGGAGCAACGGCCGCATAGGCGCGCATCATGGTCTGCTCCTCTTCGGTTCGGCATCGAGAAAGCTCTATCCCCGTTTCAACGCCGGGATACAGCCCGCACACGCGCCCGGCGTCGGAGGGATCCTGCGGGATCCAGATCAGGCGAGGCAATGCCCGCGCTTGGTCAAGGTAATCCAGCAAAGCCACGACCGCATTCGGATGTCCTCCGCGCAACAGGAATACTCCCTTCCATTGCGTGCGTGTGATAAATTGCCCCCAGACCCGCATGGCCTGGACGATCAGCAAATGCCGTTCCCCATCCGCCAGAGTATCTCCGACCGCCGCTTTATTGACGGCAAGATTCGCGTGATAGGGGTTCGGGCGGACAAATTCAAAGGTGTCGGATAAGGAAAACAGCGGATACTCCCCCGCCGTCAGCGAGGCCTCCAAAGCACGGCTCCACTCCTCCATATTCCCCACCCGGACAGCCGCAGGATCCGGCAAACGCGTAAGCGCCTCCGCCTTCAATTCAACAGGCCTTGCTTCTGCGCACCGCGGGCAAACGAGCGGAACAGAAGCCGAGACCGCCTCACGGCCGTACCAATGAATATCCGTCCACATTTTCCATATCTCCCGCGCGGTATGCGGACAAAGAAACACCGCCTCGCCCACCGCCTCCTGCAACGTACGGTTCACCGTCTCCCTCAGCGGATGACCGATGCACAAGGGCATAGCCTCCGCTAAAGCGAAAAATCCATCATAGTCTGAGGCTCCCTTGAGAACGGCCTCCTGCGTTCCGCAGGCGCGGAGCAAGCGAATCAGGGATGCATCGCGGGTAAGGCCTATAAGATGAGTTGGGTTGCGTGGTGACAGCATAGCAGGCTCCTTGTACGTGTTATACTAAATTACAAATAAACAATGCCTCCGGCGGCTTAAGGACCCTTTTCAAAGGGTCCTTAAGAATCCCCTAAACTTTCAAAAACATACTATTTTGTGTGTTAACTTGCTGTTTGACGGTTAGATATTGGCATTCACCGTGGGACCCTGCCCACTGGGATGTTGGGAGAGCGAGAAAGCGGATTCTATGTTTTATTTGATAATTAGTATTAAACTCCAAAATTATTATACTCCAACATCACGTCTCTGTCAAGTCCGCAGACGAAAAAAAGGAGCTGCAACGCAACTCCTTTTTTTCATAAACGTATCAAGAGATCAGTCAACCTTCTTGTACTCGATCGCACCGATCTTGATGGAATCTTCCTTCTCCTCGAAATCGAAGGTACCGTTGTACTCATCGGCTTCCTCGTCGTCGCTCTCGAAGGTAAAGGTGATCTCATCACCGTCGATCTTGTAAGTACCTTCAGCGTCAAAGACGGAAGAGCCCAGCAGCTTAACGGTAATGGTAACCTTGCTGCCCTTGAACTCGTAAGTAGCGCCGGAGCCCAGAACCTCTGCGGAGTACTTACCGGACAGCTTCTTGCCGCAGGAAGCAAACACGAACAGAACCATAGTCAGAGCCATAACCAGAGCCAGAACACGAATAGACTTCTTCATCGTAAAATCTCCTTTCATATAGTTACGAGATTAACTCGTATATACATATTATACCACAAACCTTTTTTTTGTCAAGGGGTTTTTCAAAAAAACATCACACGAATTACAAAGAAAAAACAAATTGCACATAATTTTATGTTTTTTTATAACAAGAAGTGCACAAAAGCTTTTCAATCCCTTGCAAAAGCATGGCGCCCACGCAGGTAGTCACGCAAAGCCCCGCAAAAAGATTCCCGATCACGCTGTACACCGTCGTGCGGTCAGACAGGCGAACCTCCTCCAGCACGTACCCGGTTTTCAGCGCGCCCAGCGACTCTGCTACTTCCCCCTTCGCATTGATCACCGAGGACACGCCCGTATTGGCGGCGCGCACGACACAACGCCCCGTTTCAATGGCGCGAAGCTGGGATTGCGCATGGTGCATCCATACGCCGCGGGAATCCTGAAACCAGGAGTCATTGGTAGAAACAGCCAGGAGCTGCGCTCCGTTTCCGACGCTGTCCAACGCGTTGCGCTCGTAGATGGAATCAAAGCAGATGAGGGATCCGATCCGTCCCACGTCCAAGTCAAAGACCACCGAATCCTTCCCTGCCGGGATATCCTCGTCCAGCGTGTTGATCTCTGCGAGCGGTGGGATCAAGGTCATGACCAGCTTGCGGAAGGGCACGAACTCCCCAAACGGCACGGGATTACGCTTGTTGTACACGGTATCGTGAACGGTTCCGTCGGGCAACGCCACCACGATGGAATTGTAGTCAGCATCGCTTCCCTCCGCCACGCGGGTAAAAAGCCCGCAGAGGATGGGCACCCCGCACTCCTTCGAAAGCTCGGTGACGTACTCATAGATGGAGGCCGATCGATCGATATTCGCGGGGATGCAGGTTTCAGGCCATACAATGACGTCCGCCCCTGCCTGCGCGGCCTCAAGAGACAGCTCTCCGTAGATATCCATGACCTCTCCCATGGTGGAAAAGCTCCAGTAATCCAAAGAGGACTTGTTCCCTTGAATGGCGGCGGCGGTAATCGTCTCTCCCTCGTCGGTGAATACCGTCATGCGAATTGCGCCGAACAGCAGATTGCCGAGGAACAGCGCTGCAGCCAAGCCGCCGCACAACACCCGCTTGGAGGGGTGCAGGAGCAGGTAGGCAAGGAGTCCGTTCACCAGCACGATGAGAAAGGTAATAAAGTAGGAACCGAACAGCGAGGCGGATTGCAGAATGGCGACCCATTCAGCCTGTCCCAAGGACAACCGCGCCCACGGTACACCTGACCAGCCGCTATGAGCCTGCCACCATTCCAACGCTGTCCAGAGACACGCAAACAGAACAGGGTGGAGTAAGGTTCGCCGCGAGAGCCATCTGCCACGCACGGCAAAGCCCATCAGAGGAAACAGCAACGCCGCTCCCAACGCCTGGAACAGCGAAAGCCCCAAGCAAGCCGCTCCCACCACCACCGCGGAAGCCGGACGGGACATTCCTGCGAAATCCAGCGGGTACATATACAGGAACCAATGAAAGGAGATGATATAAAACGGCCAGAAAAACAGGAGTCCCAGACCGTATAGGCGGCGATATGTCACCCCTCGATCGGCGGTAACCGTCAGGATCACGGAAATCGCAGGGATCAGCGCCACCCACTCGATAAGTCCGATTTGAGGAAATATTACCGAAAAGCCCAGCAGAATCGCGCCGAGGAGCAAGAGTAACACCCGCCTTCCGGCCACCAAATCCCGCATTTTGCCCCACCAAGAGGTCTGCCCCATGGAACCACCCAAAAGCTCGGTCATGCCTTCCCTCCTTCGCCGTCCGCTGAACGGCCGCCCGACGCGGGAGCATCCCACTTGGGGATTCCCTTGCCCTTGAGATCAAAGCCCTTGGTAAACCAGATCTCGGCGGGGGGGATCACGAATTCCCGTCCGCGCAGATAGTTCAGCGACCCTGCATCGGCAGGCAGATCGAACCGAAGGCGGTACGCGTAAAGCGCCTGATACTTGTACCCGGATTTCTTATCGTCGCGGTTGACACCGTATTTTCCGTCACCCACCAATGGGTGCCCGATATGCGCCATGTGCGCGCGGATCTGGTGGGTACGTCCCGTAACCAGCTCCACCTCCAAAAGGGACACGATCTCCCCTCCGTCCCGCTGCTCGCCCAGCGTGCGGTACTTGGTGATGATCTCCTTGGCGCCGGGAAATTCCTTATCCCGTACCTCCACCATATTCTTACCGCTGTCCTTACGGAGATACCCGCGCAGGGTGGCTCGCTCCCGCTCCATACGGCCGTGAACCAGACAGAGGTAGAACTTGGATAGCTGATCCTCTCGGATCACCTCATTCATATCCCGCAGAGCCTCGGCGTCCTTGGCGGCGATGACCATGCCGCCGGTATTGCGGTCGATACGGTTGCAAAGCGCAGGCGCAAAGGATTGCTCTGCGGCGGGATCGTACTCTCCCTTACCGCAGAGATAAGCCTGAATATGCATGATGAGGGTGTTCTCTCCCCCCTCGGCATCGTCGTGAACCAGCACGCCGGGGCGCTTGTTGAGCAGCATGATATGCTCGTCCTCGTGGACGATATCCAGCTTGGGCTTGATGGCGGCCAGCGCGCCGGTATCCTTGGAAGCGGAATCGAAAAATTCATCCTTGATGAACAGCTGGATCTCGTCCCCTTCCTTCAAGATCTGACTCTGCTCGCACCGCGCCCGATTCACCTTGATCTTCTTGGTGCGAATAAATTTGTACATGAGCGATTGAGGAAGTCCCTTGACAGCCTT
>JAZQXS010000336.1:0-3156 GCA_045633025.1 Eubacteriales bacterium
GCAGGGACTCATACGAATCATCAATCAAAAGCTTGAAAGCGAATCCGTTCTCGCGTTTTCCAAATAACCCAGTGGGTAGGGACCCACGGTGAATGTTAATATCCGCCCGTCAAACAGCAAGTCAACACACAAAATAGTATGCTTTTGAAAGTTTAGGAGATTCTTAAGAACCCTTTTTAAAGGGTTCTTAAGTCGCCGAAGGCACGCTCTCCTATTCAATGTTTTCATCAAGGATTAGTATCATACCGCCCCCGGACGGGAATCGCCCCCGCCTTGCGGCGGGGTTGCAATCTGCACCAAGAAAATAGGAATGATGAGGTTGCGGGCAGATTGAAGGGATCGCTTACCGAAACAGATAATCGGTGACCGGACGGGAGATCGATATCCTCGCTTCGCTCGGGGCAAGTTGCACCAAGGTCGCAAAAGCGGGAAGGCTGCCGGCAACTTGCAGGCTTCTCATGCCGAAACGGATAAGCAAAAAGAGAAGCATCCGAACTTTGGGTTCGGATGCTTCTCTTTTTGGTGACCCCGACGGGGATCGAACCCGTGTTACCGCCGTGAAAGGGCGGTGTCTTAGCCGCTTGACCACCGGGCCATTATAGTGATTACCGCTCCCATAAAGGAAGCGGTAATGTTGGTAGCGGAAACCGGATTTGAACCTGTGACCTACCGGGTATGAACCGGTTGCTCTAGCCAGCTGAGCTATTCCGCCATATTTCTTAACTCGCCGTGAGGCGTTCCTCACAACGCTTGCATATTATAGCACGTTATTCCGAATTTGTCAAGGGGTTTTGCAAAAGTTTTTTGGATTTTTTTACGATTTTTTTTGCCTCCTTACGTTGTTGTGCAATTTGACGGCAACTGAGCCTGTGTGAGCGGGGAAGTTGTGGATATCTCTTGACAACCGACAGGATATGTGCTATAATATAATGTGGTACAATCGTATGTCGGGCATCGGCAAGCCGTCCGCGCGGGTGAGACGGTTCGGATTCATGGATGAAGCATGGATTTTTTCGGCTCTGCCTGCTGCACGCCGTCTGCGCTGACATGAAATAAGGGAGAAAAAAGCTTGAAGGATAAATCCTTCGAGCGCGATCCCGCGAGAAAGGAAGCTTTTGCCAAGCGAAAGCTATGGTCATATGTATGAAAAAAATTTTTTCCGTTCCTTTGATTGCTATGCTGTGCGCCCTGGCTCTGACCTTATCCTCCTGCGGCGGGGTGTGGGATTGGCTTTGGTCGCGGGATCACGGAGAGCCCTTGGATACCGAGGAGCTTTTGATCCAGGATCGCGAGACGGCGGATGATACCAACGGTCTGGAGGCCTCGGCCGTGGCCTACATGGGTGTCGGCAGCGCGTATAACGGAACCGATATCTACTATTTGGGTGAGAAGGGAAGCCCCAATGAGCACCGCATCATTGTGATCGACGCCGGGCATCAGCTCAAGGGAAGCTCCGCCAAGGAGCCCAACGGCCCCGGCTCGGAGGAGATGAAGGCCGAGGTGACCTGGGGCGCCGAGGGCATCTATACCGGCCAGACGGAGTACGAGCTGAACCTGCGTGTGGCGCTTCTTTTGCGGGATGAGCTCATCAAGCGGGGGTACAGCGTGGTGATGATCCGCGAGACCAACAACGTACACGTCAGCAACATGGAACGCGCGCAGATCGCCAACAAGTACCAAGCGGCCGCCTTCGTGCGGATCCATGCCAATAGCTGGACTGACGAGAGTATGCACGGCGCCATGACCATCTGCCACTCCCGGCAGAATCCCTATCCCGACTGCGCCGCCCACTACGAGCAGAGCTTTCAGCTCTCCCAGTGCGTGCTGGATGAATTTTGCGCCCGCACCGGAATCAGCAAGCTGAACGTGCGGGAGATGGACAACATGACCGCCACCAACTGGAGTCAGGTGCCGACCACCATCGTGGAGATGGGCTTCATGTCCAACACCAAGGATGACATGCTTATGGCAACCGATTTCTTCCGCCGCGAGGCCGCCATCGGTATCGCCAACGGGCTGGATGCGTACTTCGCCCTGACGGCGGAGCCCGCCGATGTGGACGAGGTAGTGGACGAGGTCGACACCTCGGAGTACGTGTTGGAGTGATCGTATCATAGAATGTACAGGTGCGCTTTGGATGCAATGCCGAGGCGCACCTGTACACTATTTTGGGCACGATAAATCAACATCTTGTTTGAATATAAATAAAAAGTTGCAAAATGAGCGGCCGATTGGGGTTTGGGGCAAAGCTCCCTGCCTTTCGTTGACAACATGAGGGGGAGAACTTCTTGAAAGAAGTTCTCCCCCTCGCCCCCTTTCAAGAACCTTGAAACAATGGGGGCGGATGATTCTTTTCGAAAAGCTTTTTAAGGATTCTTAATTATCAATCAAAACCTCGAATCCAAAATATCTCATGGTAGGGGCGCACCTGCGTGTGCGCCCGATGCTTTTTCGGTGGACGGGTAGACACCGCCGACCAACACTCGGCAAGGTGTGACCCTACCGAAATTATTCAAGATTTTGAAAGTGAAGTAGTATAAGGTGCTTTTCCCCGAAAAAGCACCTTGCGTGGGGGTGGGGCCAAGCCCCCATGCCTTCTCCCCTGCCTTTGGCTGATCATCGATAACCCGAACCCCCCCTCGGCTTTCAGGAAAGCTCTTGCCAGCGGATATCCGGGCAAGGAGGGACAGGAATCACGTCGTCGGCGCACAGGCGGGCCGGGACGCAGATCGCGATATGGGCGCCCGCTTGGGGGATGCGGCCGTGAAGGACGCGCAGGGAAGCGGGGATTATGGACGCGTCGTATCGCAACGGCATCCCGCGGCCGTCCTGCTTGCAGAGCGCCTCCCGCACCACCCAGATACGGGTAAACCCCTCCGCCCGTTCCTCGTCGGAACAGCCTTCCAGCCCGGAAATCTCCCCCGGGGTGCCGTAGCGACGGAGCAGGGGGAGGGCTTTGGTGGGAGGGATCGCTTCCTCCACGTCGATCCCGACGCGGCCGTCTCCGATCAGCAGAGCGCAGGCAACGTGGGCATCTGAATGGGCCAGATTAAAGTGGAAGGGGATCGCCTCTCCGTCGGCAAGCGCACCGTAGGGGCGGCCGTGTTCGTCGCGAGACAGACGCACGCGCTCCGAGGAGATCCCCGCGCGGTCAAG
>JAZQXS010000337.1:0-2647 GCA_045633025.1 Eubacteriales bacterium
CCCCTCCCCCCCGACATGGCCGAGATGGCGGCGGATCTGTTTCCCGGCTCGGGTCTTTTCGGCCAAACGCCCACCACGCAAACCCTGTCCGCCCTACATCTGGATCACACCGAACCTCGCTCCCCCATGAAAGGATGATGCTCACGCATGAAAAAGCCCTCCCAATCCCCCAAATCCTGCATTTCCGCCGCGGAATTTTCCGCCCTGCCTTCCGAACAGAAGGAGGCCTACCGCCCCGTAGAGCCCAAATATGAGCGTCTGCCGCGAGTCTGCCTGATCCTCTACGGGCTGGCCGCGCTCTGCGGTCTGCTCTATATCGTCATGATGAACAGCGTCGCCTTTTCGGACTGGTTCAACGAAACGGTCAGCGCGGCGTTGCGGGCGCTGCTGGCAAACCTCACCGATTGGCTCCCCTTCTCCCTGGGAGAAATGTCCATCTGGATGATCCCCCTCGCCCTGTTCCTGGTGCTCCGCCACGCCATCCGCCGCCGCTGTGACACCTGGCGTACCGCCGTGGTGTACGTAGGGATCCTTCTTTCGGCGGTTCTGACGCTGTTCTCGGTATTCGTTCTGAACTTCGCCGCAGGATACCGCGGAAGCACGCTGGATCAAAAGCTGGAACTGAACCGCGAAAAGGTCTCGGCCGAGGAGCTGTACAATACGGCCGTCATTCTCATTGACGCCATCAACCGTGAGACCGCCGAGATCGACTTCGCCTCAGACGGCTTTTCAGTCATGCCCTATACCCTGGACACCATGAGCGACCGTCTGGCCGACGCCTACCGCGGTTTTGCCGACCGCCACGATTTCATCCATCACATGGACAGCCGGGTCAAGCCTGTGCTGATCAGCGAGGTCATGTCCTATATGCACATCACGGGGGTCTACTCCTTCTTCACGGGAGAGGCCAATCTGAACGTCAATTTCCCCGACTACACCCTCCCCTACACCGCCGCCCACGAGCTGGCGCACCAGCGCGGGATCGCCCGTGAGGACGAGGCCAATTTCGTGGCGTTTCTGGTCTGCATGGATGCCGATGATCCCTATATCCGGTACAGCGGGTATCTGAATCTCTACGAATACGTGGCGAACGCCCTGTGGAAGGCCGACAAGGAGCTCTACTACAAGGCCGTCGCAAGGCTCAACACCGAGGTCAAGCAGGAAATGGCCGCCTACAACGACTTCTACGACAAGTATCGGGAATCCACCGTCAGCCAAGTCTCGGGCACCATCAACAACTCCTACCTCCAGAGCCAGGGCACCCCCGGCACCAAGAGCTACGGGATGGTGGTGGATCTGGCCGTGGCGTATTATAAGGGAGCGGAATAGGCGGGCGGAGGAAGGCAAGATAAGATACAAGATACGGAGATACGATAGACGATTGCAAAACTCAATAAGGGACGGCATCGCGACAGCGGTGGGTGAGGAGAACGGGTTTCCTCTTTCTGTCCGGGGCTCAATTTCTCGGTTACTGCCCCAAAATATGAATATATTGTGTAAATAATTTGTGAACACTCCATGCGTCCACTTGCCAAAATTGCACAAATATGATATGATAATACTAATACAATAAGTCCAATTCGACGTCAAATTTGCTCGTTTTTTCGGTTATCCTGCCGAAATCCGTTCCGCGTAACCGAGCTTCGCTTTTTTTCGATGCCGTTCGGTTATCCCCGCGCGCCTTCGCAAATTTTCCACCGTCCGCCCTCCCATCTCCCTGCTCTGCCTGTCTGCGACCGCCCTTCGCGGCGGCCGCGATGCATACATACCATGGAAAAACTGTTTATTCAAGGCGGCCGCCGTCTGGCCGGCTCCATCGCCATCAGCGGCATGAAGAATGCCGCGCTCCCCATCCTGTTCGCCTGCGCGCTGAATCGGGAGCCCTGTATCATCCACAACGTCCCTGCGGTCAGCGATATTGCCAACACACTGCATATTCTTTCCGCCATGGGCTGTGCGGTCACCCATCTCGGCCCCAACTCGGTGGAGATCAACGGCGCCGACTTCCGCGTGGGCTCCTCCCCCGACCATTTGGTGGAAAAGATCCGCGCATCCTCCTACCTTATGGGCGTTGAGCTGGGACGGGAGGGCAGAACCCGTATCGCATACCCCGGCGGCTGTAAATTCGGCTCGGCCCGCCCCTTGAACTACCATACCCGCGCCTTTGAGATCATGGGCGCCGAGATGGAGGTGTCGGGACAGGGCTTCTTTGGCGAGGCTCCCGGCGGGCTTCACGAGGGAAAGATCATTCTGGACATGGCCTCGGTGGGCGCTACCATCAACATCATTCTGGCCGCCGTCCTCACCCCCGGCACGACCGTCATTGGCAACGCCGCCCGCGAGCCCCACATCGTGGCGCTGGCCAACTTCCTCAATATGTGCGGCGGAAAGATTCTGGGCGCCGGTACCTCCGAGATCCACATCGAGGGCGTCAAGAGCCTCCACGGTTGCAGCTATACCATCATTCCCGATATGATTGAGGCCGGCACCTATATGTGCGCCGTGGCCGGCGCGGGCGGCTGTGTGACCCTCACCGAGGTCATTCCCAAGCATCTGGAATCCATCATCAGCAAGCTGGACGAGATGGGCGTGACCATTGACGTGGGCGAGGACTCCCTCCGCATCTCCTCCGACGGCGTGCTGAAGG
>JAZQXS010000338.1:0-15988 GCA_045633025.1 Eubacteriales bacterium
CCGATGACGTTGAGAATAGCCGGTGCTTTCTCTGGCATGGGGGAGGGAAGGTAGAGGTTACCCGTGGACCACATGCCGGGGTAACTCTCGAACATGATTTTTTTAACGGTATAGCCCTCGAATTCCCCCACGTCCTCGGTACGCACATTCAGCGGGGTCTTTTCCGGCCAAGGATAAAGCCCGGCCGCCATGCGGAGGTTGAAGCGGAGCTCCTCGCGGCGAGCATCTACCTCCTCGCGGGAGTTGAAGCGCGTGATGGGATATCGAGTCCCCGTATGGCGGGTGATGCGGAGGCGAGAATCCAGAGGACGGAAGCCCAGTACTTGATAAAAGCTGTTCATGTGGCAGATCCTTTCTGAATCGGTGTGTGGCAGGTACGGAAGGTGTAGTTTCCCTTCGCCTCGATGGTTTCTCCGTTGGTGCGGATGCGGAAGGGCGTATCTCCCTTACCCGCCACGGCGCAAGCGATGACACGGCCGTTTTGCCACTTGGCCGAGACCGTATGGCCTCCGCGGGCGACAAGACCGCTGAATTCGCCCTCACTCCACGCGTCGGGCAGGGCGGGAAGGAGGTCGATGAAGCCGTCGTGGCTTTGCAGGAGCATTTCGGCGATGCCCGCCGTACCGCCGAAGTTACCGTCGATCTGGAAGGGCGGGTGGTTGTCGAACATATTGGGAAGGGTGCTGTTTTTCAAGAGAGCGAGAATGTTCTCGTAGGCGGTGTTGCCGTCGGCAAGACGGGCGAAGAAATTGATGATCCACGCTCTCGACCAGCCGGTATGACCGCCGCCGTGAGCCAGACGGCGCTCGATGGTCTTGCGGGCGGCGTCGAACAGCTCGGGGGTGGATTGGCGGATCTGAGCGGCGGGATAGAGGCCGTAGAGGTGGGATATGTGGCGGTGGCCGGGCTCGGCTTCGTCAAAGTCCTCGGACCACTCCATGATCTGACCGTGTTTACCGATGCGGAAGGGCATGAGCTGGGCGACGGTGTCCTCCAAGGTCTTGACGAAGTCGCCGTCGATGCCGAGGGTATTGGCGGCCTCGATGTTGAACTCAAGCAGCTCGCGGATGATGGAGGTATCCATGGTGGGGCCGGCGCAGACGCTGACGACACTGCCGTCGGTGGGGCTGATGAAGCAGTTCTCGGGGGAGCTGGCGGGGGCAGTCACGAGATGGCCGTTGCGGGGGTCGCGGACAAGGTACGCGCAGAAGAACTCGGAGGCACCCTTGATGATGGGGTAGAACTCTTGCAGGATGGCCTTGTCGCCGCTGTACAGCCAGCGCTCTTTGACGTGGCGGAGGCACCAAGCGCCTGCCGCGGCGAAGGCGCCGTACACGGGATGGCATCCAAGAGACGTATAACCCCAAGGGGTGGTGCACACGTGCGCTACCCAGCCGGGGCAGTTATAGGCCACGCGGGCGGTACGGCTTCCGGGCTCCACCAGTATTTTGATGAACTCGAAGAAGGGCTCCACCAGCTCGGGCAGGTTACAGACCTCGGCGAACCAGTAGTTCATCTGGAGATTGATGTTGATGTGGAAATCGGCGCTCCAGGGGGCTTGGTAGTCCTTGCACCAGATGCCTTGCAGGTTAGCGGGGAGCTTGCCGCGGGAAGACCCTACCAGCAGGTAGCGGCCGAAGTTGAAGTACAGCTCCACAAGACCGAGATCGCCCTCGGGATTGGCGATGCGGCGATCGGTGGGGATGTCATCCTTGGAGCCCGACTGAGGGAAGGTGATCTCCACGCGGTTCAGCATGGAGGAGAAATACTCCTTGGTCTCCTGCATAAGCGCGTCGTATCCCGCTTCCATGGCGCGATCCAGGGTCTCGCGGCACACGGCCTTGGGATCAAGATCTGTCTTGTAGGCGGTGGCAGCAGTGATGTAAATATAGAGGTCGCCGTCCTTTCGCTCATGGCGGATGAGCACCGTGAATTTGGTGGGCAGGTAGCCGATGGCGATGATCTCGTTCGGGTCATAGATGACGGTGGTGTTTTCGCGGTGGTACTGAATGGAGGCGTTCTCGGGGCAGTTTCGTACGCGGATGACGGCGGTGTTGTAGCCGTAGGACACGAAGTATTCCCGCTTCATATCCCCATGGGTGACCTCGGCGCGGCCTTCGTCCAAAATGAGGGTGCGGCGGTAGTCGGCGGGGGGCTCTGCTTGGGCTTCGGGGAACCGGATATACAGGTCGCCCGCGGTCTGATAGGAGCCGAAGGCGGCCTGGGGGTCGTGGTGTCCCTGCCCGCGGCAGATCATGTAGCGGTTGCAGATGGCCTGCGCCTCGGTGTATTTGCCCTCAAAGATCAACTGCCGCATCTCGTCCAGATGCTTGGCGGTCTCGGGGCTGTCGAACTCGTCGCACTCCCAACCGGACCAAATGGTTTCCTCATTGAGCTGGATGCGATCCTCAGCCATACCGCCGAAGACCATCATACCCAGCTTGCCGTTTCCGAGGGGGGTGGCCTCGTTCCAATCTCCTGCGGGGAAGTTGTGCCAAATTTTCGTTTCTTTCATAATATGTTTCCTTTCTGCGCGAAGCGGATGATATTGTCAACCGCTGACAGCGCTTTGATCGATACGTTTGTATTGCGACATGAACCAATGCATCGCCTGGTGAAGATTAGTTTCGTGTCCGCCGTCGAAGATATCCAGAAACACCCGAGAGCGGGGGTGTTTTTGGATGATGGCATTGAAGAGCTCTACGCTGTGGGTAAAGGGAACGCTTTCGTCGTATTTGCCGTGGAAGATCTTGATATTGGCGCGGGCGATCTCGTCGACGTAGGACATTGGGGAGCGCTTGGCCATGATTTCTGTGTTGTTTTCGCAACAGGCCAGAATATGGGGGCGGTAGTTTGGATTATAGTCAGCCCACTTTTTGAGATCGGTGATGGGGACGAAGGAGGCGATGGCCTCGAAGTAGTCGGGACAGTAGCCCGCCATCATGAGCGCCATGTGACCGCCGCCGCTGGCGCCGTACAGGAACACGTGGTCGGGGTCTGCCCAGTCGTTGTTCAGGACGTGATCCACCGCGTCGCGGATATCCCGCATAGCCAGCGCCGAGGCGCAGGCGTCGGTTGGACGGGGATTGGTGGTCAGATTGGGGCCGCGGAACTCCGGCAGAAGGAGGTTGAAATCATATTTCTCGGCCAGAGGGAGCAGGTCATCGACCTGGTTAAAGCGGTCGTAGCTCCAGGTATGGAGGCCGACAAGGAGGGGGCGTATTTCGGGGGATGGCGATCGCCACAGAAGAGATGGCTGGGAGGATTGATCCAAGGTTGAGCATACGAATATTTCTTGCATGGGCATAGCGGGTACCTCCGAGTTTGGTTTGTGGATTATACCGTATATATACTACCACAATTGACGCGAATTTGTCAATAAAAATAGTAAAATTTCTATATATTTTATTTGGATATGCTACGTGGTCTGAAAAAACACGCGGCAAAAGAGTAAAAAAAAGGAAAAGCATATTGCCATTTTGTGAAAAATGTGCTATAATGGTACGGGTTCTTCGTGAGCTTTCATAAATATGATATAATCATTTACGCGGACGAGCCGACGTTCCGATCGGATCGCACCTGCGAAAGGAGAGTACCGTGAAAATATCAATTATCCAAAAAAGTGAGGGCGTATCCTACGCCGCTCGAGAGCTTGTCAAATTTCTGACTGAATTCACCTCGGCCAAGATCCTGCACGGGGAGGGTGGCGACCGCGCCGTGACCCTGGAGGTGGACGCATCCATGCCGGCTCATGCGTACAGCGTAATGGGCGACGGCGCCACGCTGACCATCCGCGGCGGCAACGCTTCGTCGGTGAACTGCGGCGTCTATGAGGCGCTGGCGGATGCGGGGATCCTCTTTGAGGCAACGGGGTACTCTGTGCCCCATGCCTTCGATCCGGCGGCGCTCTTTGCCGTGCGGAAGGAGGTGGCACCCAAGTTCCGTCTCCGCGGTATCCGTCAGCATATCAATTTCCCCATGGACATTTCTTCCTATCCCTTGAAGGATGCCCAGGAGTATATTCGCGCCATTTCCCGTATGCGCTACAACGCCATTACGTTCCACACCTATCCCGGCCAGTGGCATGAGACCCGCCCCGATGATGAAACGGATCACGCCGGACATTTCTTCTACGGCCAGGCGCATCCTCTGCCTAAAGACGATCCCCTGCTTTGCAGTCGCATTCATAACCAAGGGGTCTACTGCATCCCTGAGGCGGAGGCGATCTTCTATGATGAGGCGAAACGAGCCGACTACGCCAGGTATTGGCTGAATCAAGTCATGGCTACCGCCAAGGAGGCGGGGCTGACCATTACCCTGTCGGTGGAGATCCTGAACGATGACGAGGCGGCCACCGTTCGGATGCTTCGCGTGCTCTGCGAGACCTATCCGCTCATTGATACGCTGGAGCTCATTACCGTAGAGTGCGGAGGCTTTTACGATGAGCCCGGTGTGACCCGCGAGAACGTCCGGGATTTCATCGTCGGTCTGTTTGGCGAGGACATTCTGGATGCGGACGGAAATCTTCCGGGGCTTCCCGATGAGCTCCCCCATCAGCTCGGCAGCTCGGCTGTCAGCCTGAAGCGGCTGCTCCGCGCGCTGGAGCTCCGCGACCGGTGGCTTACGGGATTGGAGCGTGTGCCTGCTCTGCGGGCGGGTCTGTATCTGACCTGTCCGGATACTCTGCGGGTACTGCGTCCCATTCTGCGACGCAAGCGCCCTGCGGAGACCACCATGAGCCTGCTCCCGGCTCACGGCGCGCTGGCCGTGGCCAGAAACATCGAGGAAACGGGGAACACCTCCGAGGATTGGCAGAACACCATGTACTATTCCTGGGCGGAGTTCGACGGGAATATGTTCCTCCAGCAGATGTCCACCGACGGCATCGAGGCTCTGTCCAATATGCCCGATACCGATTCGTCCTACGGCTACTGCATCAACCATTGGCGCACCGCCGAGAACAATCTGACCATTACCTATGCCGCCCAGGCCGCCATTGACGGTACGGCTGCGTCGGATTTCTATTTGACCTACGCCCGCAAGCTGGGGATCGCCGACGAGGCGGGCTTTGCCGAGGCCTGCCGCAAGCTGGCCAAACTGGACACCTATAACCGCGACAATCTGTTCAATATTGGCTTCTGCGCTGTGAGCTGCTGGTTCAACTGGCACAGACGGAAGGGTGGCATGAAGCCTCGCGGATTCGAGGCCGAGCCCCAGGAGCGGTCTATCGCCGAGTACGGGGAGCTGATCGAGGCCTTTGAGAAGCTTCTGCCCACCGCCGAATCGAAGGAGGGCATCGCTTTCCTGCGGCTGATGGCCAACCGTTGCTATACCAGCATCCTCCATGTTCGCGCTATGCATGTGCTGGACGAGTTGGAGACGATCTATGACTATGACGATCCCAAGCCCTTGACGCCCGAGACGCTTACGCGGGCTCAGGAGATCGTGGCGCAATCCATGGCTGACGCCCGTGAATATCTTGACGTTTACGGTGCGATGCTGCCCGACCGCGGCGGCGAGGGACATATCATCAGCTACTACGAAACCTCGGTGGCTTACATCCGCGCGGTTGCCGCGGCATTTACCAACGCGGATGTGGTGAAGATCGAGAACTACGATGCTCCTCCCATGCCCGATGCGGAAGTCAAGTAAAGAGAAGGAGACGGATATGAAGTACTATTTGGGGATCGAATTCGGCTCTACCCGTATCAAGGCGGTCGTGATCGACGAGCGCCGCAACCCCGTTTCGTCGGGGGACTATACTTGGGCTTCCAAGCTGGAGAACGGTGTCTGGACGTATGAGCTCGACGAGGCGCTGGCGGGGCTGAAGCAGGCCTTGGAGCAGGTGGAGCACCGCGGTGAGATCAAGGCCATGGGTATTTCGGGTATGATGCACGGGTATCTGGCCTTTGATGAAAATTGGAATTTGCTGACGCCCTTCCGTACCTGGCAGAATACCATGACGGGAGAGGCGGCGGCGGAGCTGACCGAGCTGTTCGGGTTCAATATTCCTCAACGCTGGAGTATCGCCCACCTCTACCAGGCGATTCTGAACCGCGAGGAGCACGTCGGCCGTATCGCCCATATTACCACGCTGGCGGGGTATATCCACTATCTGCTGACAGGTGTGAATGCCGTCGGCGTCGGCGAGGCCTCGGGTATTTTCCCCATTGGGCCGGACGGCGCGGGCTACGACGGAGATATGCTGGATAAATTTCGGGCTTTGCCCCAAACCGCGATGCTGTCCGCCGACATCACCGAGATCCTCCCGGCTGTACTGGCGGCGGGAGCGGATGCAGGCGCGCTGACCCAAGAGGGAAGCGCTCTGCTGGGCGGATTGCTTCCTGCGGGGATTCGTTTTGCGCCTCCCGAGGGAGACGCGGGGACGGGCATGGTAGCGACGGGCGCCGTAGCCCCTCGTACCGGTAACGTTTCGGCAGGCACCTCTGTTTTCGCTATGGTGGTGCTGGAGCGCCCTTTGACCCGCGTATATGAGGAGATCGATCTGGTAACGACGCCTACGGGAAAGCCTGTGGCGATGGTGCATTGCAATAACTGCACCGGCGACAGCAATGCCTGGATCTCGGTTTTGCGGGAGACGGCGGAGCTGTTTGGCGGGACGCCCGACACGGGCGAGCTGTATGCCAAGCTCTACCGCAAGTCTTTGGAAGGAGATGCGGATTGCGGCGGTGTTCTGACCTGCAACTACACGGCGGGGGAGGGCGTGACGCATCTGGATCGAGGCTTTCCGTTGATCCTGCGGGATCCTGCGGTTCGGTTTACCCTCCCGAATCTGCTTCGCTCTATGCTCTACTCTACGGTGGCGACGCTCAAGCTGGGTATGGATATCCTGGCCGCTGAAGGGGTGGAGATCGATTCCCTGACAGGCCATGGCGGTCTGTTCAAGACCGAGGGCGTGGGGCAGAGATATCTGGCCGCCGCGTGTAATACCCCTGTGACCTGCATGAAGACGGCAGGTGAGGGAGGCCCCTATGGTATGGCGCTGCTTGCCGCCTATTGCGGAGAGGCGACGGGGGAGTCTTTGGAGGATTATTTGGCCAATCGGGTATTCAAGGATACCGAGGGCAGTGTTCTGACGCCTGAACCTGCGGACGTAGTCGGATTTGAACGGTATATGGAGGGCTATAAGCGCCTGTTGCAGGTCGAGATGACCGCAACCAAGGCGATGCTATGAAGGAGAAAAAAGATATGAAATATAATTTTTGGTTTGTGGTTGGATCTCAGTTTTTGTACGGTGACGAGGTTCTGGAGATCGTCGAAGCGCGGGCGCGGGAGATGGCCGAGAAGCTGTCCGAAAAGCTTCCGTATCCCTTGCTCTACAAGGTAACCGCAAAGACAAACAAGGAGATTGCGGATATCGTCAAGGAAGCCAATTACGATGAAAGCTGCGCGGGCATCGTCACGTGGTGCCATACCTTCAGCCCCTCCAAGATGTGGATCAACGGGCTTTCGAATCTGCAAAAGCCCTACTGCCATCTGGCGACGCAGTACAACATCGAGATCCCCAACGATAAGATCGACATGGATTTCATGAATCTGAATCAAGCCGCCCACGGCGACCGCGAGCACGGCTTCCTGGCCGCGCGCCTGCGTATGCCGCGCAAGGTGATCGCCGGCCACTGGCAGGATACGCGGGTTCACAAGCGTCTCGGGGATTGGATGAAGTCCGCCGTGGGCGTGGCGGTATCCAGATCCCTGAAGGTCATGCGCTTTGGCGATAACATGCGGGAGGTCGCGGTGACCGAGGGCGATAAGGTGGAGGCGCAGATCAAGCTGGGCTGGCAGGTCAATACCTGGGCGGTCGGTGATCTGGTCAAGGAAATGAACGCCGTTACCGAGGCAGAGATCGACGCCTTGATGGCGGTTTACACCGACAAGTATGACGTGGCTACCGAGAATATCGCCGCCATTCGCTATCAGGCGAAGGAGGAGATCGCCATGAAGAAGATGCTGGATCGGGAGGGCTGTACCGCCTTCACCAATACGTTCCAGGATCTCTATGGCATGGAGCAGCTCCCCGGTCTGGCGTCTCAGCATCTGATGGCCGAGGGTTACGGCTACGGCGGCGAGGGCGACTGGAAGGTGGCCGCTATGACCGCGATTCTGAAGGCCATGGGTGAGGGCGGTAACGGCGCCTCGGCGTTCATGGAGGATTACACCTACCATCTGGTGGAGGGCGCGGAGTATTCTTTGGGCGCGCATATGCTGGAGGTCTGCCCCAGTTTGGCTGCCGAGGGCGTGAAGCCCCGTATCGAGACCCATCATCTGGGAATCGGTATGAACGAGAAGGATCCTGCCCGCTTGGTCTTTGAGGGTAAGGAGGGGGAGGCCATCGTGGTCTCGCTGGTGGATATGGGCGGCCGTCTCCGCCTCATTTGCCAGGATATCGTGTGCGTGAAGCCCATTATGGCCATGCCCAATCTGCCTGTGGCGCGGGTCATGTGGCAGCCTATGCCCAACCTTGCGGACGGCGTGGAGTGTTGGATCACCGCGGGCGGCGCTCACCATACGGTTCTTTCCTACGACGTGACCGCCGAGCAGATGAAGGACTTTGCGAAAATGATGGACATTGAGTTTGTCCATATCACTAAGGATACCACCGTGGACAGCCTGGAAAAGGAGCTGTTCTTCAACGATCTTGCCTGGAAGCTGAAATAATTGGAGATAAAACTATGCTGGAAACATTGAAGGAAGCCGTGCTGGCGGCGAATCTTGCGCTGGTCAAGCACAATTTAGTCACCTTCACCTGGGGCAACGTGTCGGGCATCGACCGCGAGCTGGGTTTGGTGGTCATCAAGCCCAGCGGCGTGGAATACGACGGCATGACGGCCTCGGACATGGTGGTGGTCGAGCTGGAGAGCGGCCGTGTGGTGGAGGGGAAATGGAAGCCCTCCTCGGATACGCCCACCCATCTGGCGCTGTATCGGGCGTTCCCCGCGCTGGGCGGTGTGGTGCACACTCACTCCCGCTGGGCAACGGCTTGGGCGCAGGCAGGGCGCGGGATCCCCGCCTACGGAACCACCCACGGGGACTACTTCTACGGAGAGATCCCTTGTACCCGCAAAATGACTCCCGAGGAGATCGGGGGAGAGTATGAGCTTGAGACCGGAAACGTCATCATCGAGACCTTTGCCGGTAAGTCTGCCGCGGATATCCCCGCTGTGCTTGTGCACTCCCATGGGCCTTTTGCCTGGGGAAAGGATCCCCAAAACGCGGTTCATAACGCCGTGGTGCTGGAGGAATTGGCGTTCATGGCCTTCCATACCGAGGCGCTCAACCCCTCTGTGGGGAGGATGCAGCAGGAGCTTCTGGATAAGCATTACCTGCGGAAGCATGGGGCAAACGCTTACTACGGTCAAGGATAAGATTTGGCAAACAAGCAAGGGAGAATATCGAATATGGAGATCATCAAGCATCAAACTGCGCGGCTTACCCCCCAGCCTGAGGCCGCCGGGTTTACTTTTGAGTCGGGCATTTTCGGAATCAATGCCGAGATCACCCGCAAAGCCTTTTTCGGAGGTCTCTCCGCTCAAATGCTCAATAATCGCAAGCTCTACATGGGACAGGAGAGCGCGGACGGGTGGGATTGCTTGAATTTTGAGCGGGTCACCGACCGCCCCTACGAAAGTCTTTGCGAGAGCCATTTTATCATCCTCCGCGACGGCGGAAGCATGACGCAGTGCTCTCCTGTGATCGCTCTGCGGGAGGGGGAGAGCTACGAGGCCAAGGTGTGGGTCAAGGCTTTGAGCGACACCGCATCCGTGACCTTCGGTGTTGCCGGGATGGAGCAGACTATGACCGTTGCCGCCGACGGAGCGGCCTACCGCGAGCTGGCATTTACCTTTACGGGGGTGGAGCTGGAGGAGGGAAGCTTCTCGGTTCGCGTTACGGGAGAAGCCGCGGTTTACGAGGCTTCCCTCATGCCTGTGAAGAATTTTCACGGGATGAGATGGGATGTGATCGAGAAACTGCGGATCATCGCGCCCACGGCCATTCGTTTTCCCGGCGGCTGCGCGGCGGATCATTTCGATTGGAAGGAAAGCCTTAAGGCGCCCGAATTCCGCAAGCCCGCCGACGGTACCTCTAAATCGGGGTTTTTGTTCCGTGATACCTACCATCAGGACAGCTTGGATATTGGCTTGAATGAGTTCATTCTGCTCTGCCGCGAGCTGGACGCGGAGCCCGAGTATACCGTCAGCCTCATTCTCTCGGACGGAGCGGACGCCCGCCGATTGGTGGAGTATTGCAACGGCTCGGCCGATACCGAGTACGGCGCCAAGCGCCAGGCCTTGGGGCTGGATGCCTTCAATATCCGCTTGTGGTTCGTGGGTAACGAGGCGTACTTCTTTGGCGGCGCGTACCAGGGAAGTGTGGCGGCGGCCAAACGGACAGACGAGCTGATAGCGGCCATGCGCCGGGCGGATGCTTCCATTTCCGTGGCCATCGGCTTGACCTGGGGCTATGGCTTCCGGGATTGGGCGCGGGAGTTCATGGATACGCTGACCAGCTCCTTTGAATACGTTTCCTACCACGACTACATCGGTATTCTGCCCGATGCTTCCCAGGGACACAACGGCATGGCCACCTGCGAGATGCTGGAGGACAACTTTGCCGACGGGGAGTGCTTCGGTCTGAATTTCTACCGAAACGAGCTGTACGCCGAGAATTTTGAGAATATCCGCATTTGTGTGGACGAATGGAATTATTCTTGGGGGAAGGAATCGAGCAACGCGCTGTTTTTCTCCAACGCCCTGCAATTCCATTTCCTGGCGAAGAGTAAGGAATCCTACCATATCGACCGCGCCGAGTTCTTCCTGCCCATGAACGAGGGAATGATCACGATACGTGGAAACATGTGCAAGATGGAGAGCTCGGGTGAATTGTTCCGCCTTATGGCGCCCCACAAGGGCGGGCGGGTCATCCCCTGCGGGGCGGACAGTCAAAATCTGGATGTTCTTTGCACCGACCATGGGGATACCCTGTATCTGTCTGTGGTCAACCGCAAAGCGGAGCCCTGCGCGCTGTCCTTCGACGGCTATACCGTGAGGGATATGACCGAGATCCACACGGGCGAGTACAGCTTTGAGCATAATGATTTCACGGTGGAGAAACCCGAGACGCCTGTTGTTCACGGGCACAGCGTGCTGTTCTGTTCTCTGACTCGCTTGTAATAACGGAGGCTTAACGATGGACAATTATACGAGAGCGATTCGATTTGAAAAGCCCGATTACATTCCCATGAGCTTTCACATCAACGCCTCCTGCTGGAACTACTATCCTAAGGAGGCGCTGTGGGATCTGATGGAGGAGCATACGCATCTGTTTCCCGGATTTACCCGTCCTGCGGCAGATTGGGAGCCCTATTTCAATCCGGATGCCCGCGAGGGAGAGGCGTACACCGACGTGATGGGATGCGTTTGGGAGACGGCTATGAGCGGTATTCGAGGTACCGTTACCAAGCATCCTCTGGCGGATTGGTCGGCCTTCGGCACTACCTGGCACATGCCTGACCCCAACACCACCGACGGAATCAATGCTGTCGATTGGAAGTCTCAAGAGGAAAACTGGGCGCGTATCCGCGAGCAGGGAGGCTCCATCGGCGGACATCTGCGCCACGGGCACACCTTCATGCAGCTTTGTGATCTGCGGGGTTATGAGAATCTTATGTTCGACATGGCCGACGAGGAGCCTCTTCTGGACGAGCTCATCGAGCAACTCACCGATTTCAACCTGACGCTGGTGAATCGTTTCGTCGGGAGCGGGTGCTGTACCTTCATGTCCTACCCCGAGGATCTGGGAATGCAGGTCGGCCCCATGCTCTCCCCCGAGCATTTCCGCCGCTACATCAAGCCCGCTTACCAAAAGCTGATGAAGCCGGCGAGGGACAAGGGAATTCCCATCCACATGCACTCGGACGGAGATATTCGTAACCTGGTGGACGACATCATCGACAGCGGCGTGGAGGTCATCAACCTTCAGGATCTGGTCAACGGGATTGATTGGATCGCGGATCGTTTCCGCGGGCGGGTCTGCGTGGATCTGGACATCGACCGCCAGCTCATTACCCCCTACGGGACGCCCGCGCAGATTCATGCCCTCATCCGCGAGGAGGTAGAGAAGATCGGGACTCCGCAGGGCGGCTTGACCATGATCTACGGAATGTATCCCGGCGTGCCCTTGGAGAATGCCAAGGCTTTGATGGATGCCATGGAAAAATATGCATTTTACTATTCGTGAGCGAAGCAGAAAGGAACATCACAATGGAAAAGAACTACGAGAGAATCATGCTTTCCCAAATTGACGACATGGGGATCATTTCCTCACGCCTGTTCGGTACCAACCTGGAGCATACACGCGGCAGTATTTACGCAGGCCTGGCGGCTCAAATGCTGAAAAACCGCAAGTTTGTAGGCTGTCCCTCCGCTATGGAGGGCGTGGCTCAGTGCTGGTACCTCATCGGTGAATACGCATACGGCTATTTCTGCGACTCCTACACCCATCACGACGGGGAGCACTACCACATGCACCGTCGGAATGAGCGAAACGCCCAGGGCGTTATGAACGCCATCCCCGGGCAGGTCTGCGGTATCGGTCAGCACGAGATCTTTTTGATGGCGGGGAAGACATACGAGGTGGCTGTGGTGGCGAGGAGCAACGCCAACCTGGAGCTCTCGCTCAGCCTCACCGACCGCTGGGGTAAGACCATCCACGCTCAGGCGGTATGGTCGATTCAAAAAGGAAGCGAATGGACGCGGTACACTGCGCTGCTGACTCCTGCGTACGACGACTGCGATGCCGATCTGCGTGTCACCTTTGATGCTGTGGGCGCGGTGGAGATCGGTTGCGTATCCTTGATGGATAGCCACAATTTGCACGGCATTCGTTGGGACGTTATCGATTGCCTCAAGGAGATGGGCATCAAGGTTCTGCGCTGGCCCGGCGGAAACTTTGCAGGGGAGTATAACTGGTTTGACGGTCTGCTTCCCGTGGACGAGCGCGCGCCCTTGGAATCCTGTATGAATATGGAGACTCAGCCCCATTCTCTGGGGTATGATTTCCATGAGATCAATACCGACGGTTTCATAGCGCTCTGTCGGGAGATCGGTGCGGAGCCTTACATCACCATCAATCCCGTTTGGAATACGCCCGAGGAGAGCGCCGCTTGGGTCGAATATTGCAACGGCGACGAGAACACGACCTACGGCAAGCTTCGTATGGAGCGAGGCTTTGCCGAGCCCTACAACGTCAAGCTGTGGTCGCTTGGCAATGAGATCGGCTACGGCCACATGGAAGGGGATAACACCTCCGCAGGCTACGCCCGACTGGCTCGGAAGAACGCCGGGGCTATGCTGGCGGCGGATCCCACGCTGGAGCTTTGCTCCTCGGGACCCCATCCCAACGATGAGTGGGTGGAAAACGTTGTCAAGCCTCTGGCGGACATCGTCCCTCTGGTCTCTCTCCATCAGTACGTTGTGTGGGATTCCTGCGTTCGCTACGCGCAGACCGCTGAGATAAATCAGGTATACCGCGACTGCGTGGATGCCGTCAATCATGCCCGGAATCATGCGCGGTATATGCGGAGCATCCTCGGCGATTGCCCCACGCAGATCTCCTTTGACGAGTGGAACATCTGGCATGCCTGGCGGCGTCCCTCCTGTGTGATCGACGGTATTTACACCGCAGGTGTTCTTCATGTGATGATGGGCGAGGCCAAACAGAGCGGTATCGGTGTTTCCTGCCAGTTCGAATCGGTCAACGAGAGCGCCATCAAGGTCGCTCCCAATCAAGCGTTCCTGTCGGCCACGGGTCAGGCCTTCTCCATCATGAAGCCCCACTGCGAGGGAACCTTACGCTACGCCTCCGAGTGGGTGGTGGCCAGCGAGCGGGATGGGGTGATGACCGTAACGGTCATCAATCCTTCGGCGGATGAGGCCAAGGGGTACTCCCTGCCTTGCGGAAAGGAAATGACTGAGGCTACTTTGTTTGAGGGAAGGTCGATCATTCCTCATTCCTACTTTGAGATGGGTGAGTTGGCTGTCCGGCTCAACGGGGACGCGTGGGAATTTGAGGTTCCTGCCCACAGCGTGGCGCGGATTCAGTACCGAATTTAATTTGCCCAAGGGAACACAGAAACCCTCCACAGGGACGGGAGTTCGGCGTTCGTTGATTCAAATGAGCAAGAACTGTCATTGTGCATAGAAAATCGGGGGGGCTTGAAATTTTGGTAATAACGAATAAAATGCTTGACAGGCAAATGTGTTTGTGCTATAATGAAAGAAATTATCTCAAGGAGGTTTCTATGAAACACACCCGCACCCTCGCTGCGATCCTTGCGGCGCTGCTTCTTATGCCGTCATTTGCTTCCTGCGCCAATGATGCTGATCCGGCAGATAACCAGGATACGCAGGATACCGATTACGAGACTCGGAATGACGAATTGAAGGACAGTCTTCCCGAGGATCTGAATTACGGCGGAGATGACATTGCTTTCATCTCTGATTTTCCGAATGAGATATTCTCTGAAAAGCTGACCAGCGACCCTGTAAACGACGTTATTTTCGAGAGAAACAAGATGGTGGAGCAGCGCTTGAACGTGAATATCACCTGCTTTTCGGACAATACGGCTAACATTATCGATAAGGTCATTACCAGCATCAATGGCGGAAGCGCCGACTATGACGTGGTGGATGCAAAGTGCTGGACAACGGCGCCGAAAATCGTCGATGGTTACTTTAACGATCTGAGAAACACGGAATATCTTGATTTTGACAAAATTTGGTGGAATCAGAGCTTTAATGATGTGATCTCTTATCAGGATGCGCAGTATGCCGCCACCGGCGCGATGGTGCTCTCCCTGTACCGACGTACCTATACCACTGTGTTCAACAAGGCGCTGTTCACGGATGCCGGGCAGAGATATCTGTACGATTATGTGGACGACGGCACATGGACACTGGACAAGCAGGCTTCGTTGATTCCTGTTTTCTACAAGGACAACGGCAATCAAACCCAAGACGTGACCGAAGATGTTTTCGGATTTGTCAGCAACGATTTCATTTCGGTTGACCCTTACTGGGCTGCCTGCGGCGTGGACATCATCAAGAAGAATGCTGACGGAGAATACGAATGGGTGTTTGATACCGATAAAATGCACAACATGGCCGACAAGGTGCTGAATCTTTTCTATGCCACCGATGGCGGCGCTTATATTGAGCAGGATAATGCCATCTCGGAGGACGTGGTTCTCTCGACATTTTCCGATAGCCGCGCGGCTATGGCGACCATGGTCATTCAGGCTCTGGAAACCAGTGATATGAGACAGATGACCGATGAATACGGCGTTGTGCCGATTCCCAAGTATGACGAAACCCAGACTGATTACCATAGCCAGATGCATGACGCTTTCTCTATCATCTGCATTCCCACGACGGTGCAGGGGGAGCGGTTGGACGAGATCAGTGCTGTCCTGGAGGCCTTGGCATCCACCAGCTACAACATCGTTCGTCCTGTTTACTACGAGACCACCTTGCGCACCAAGATTGCGCAGGATCCCCAATCCTCTGCGATGATGGATCTCATCATCAACGGTATCTACATTGACCCCGGCTTTGTGTTCTCTGCTTCGATGGGTAATGGAACCATCTCCTTCCACCAACATTTCCAGGAGCTGATTGCCCAAAAGACCAATGACACCGCATCCCGCTTCAAGTCGGCTACGAAGAGCGCCCGGAACGGTATGGACAAGATCGTCTCGAAATTGAATGATTTGGTCGAAAAATAATATTGATTCGGTGAAACGATCACCATGATGCTCCCGTACGTTCCCGGTACGTCCGCGGCCATGGAGTTATACTAATTTACGAATAATACTAATCCTTGATGAAAACATTGAATAGGAGAGCGAGCCTCCGGCGGCTTAAGGACCCTTTGAAAAGGGTCCTTAAGAATCCCCTAAACTTTCAAAAAA
>JAZQXS010000339.1:0-13508 GCA_045633025.1 Eubacteriales bacterium
GCAGGTGTGAGGATTCCGGGCATTCAGCACGGCCAAGGAGCAGCTCTGAGCGCCCGTCAGACGGGATTTGGCCAAGATATATTCATCCATATCGACGTGCCAGTTGAGGTGATTGGGGCTGATATTGGTGAGCGCCGCCCGATCTGCCACGCGGCCTCCCTCCATGGTCATGAGCTGAAAGCTGGACAGCTCCACCACGGCGAAATCGTCGGGGGTCATGTCCTCCACGGAGGGCAATAGCGGAGCGCCGATGTTCCCCCCCAGGTAGACCCGACCGCGGCCGCGGCGCTTGCAAGCCGCCTCCAGAATGCGCGCTGTCAGCGTGGTGGTGGTAGTCTTTCCGTCCGAGCCCGATATGCCGAAAACGGTGGCCTCGGTCAGCGCTAAAAACAGCTCCATTTCAGAGGTCAGAACAGCGCCCTTCGCCAAGGCAGCCTTGATCTCGGGCAGGTCGGGGCGCAGTCCCGGAGAGCGGAAGATGACGTCCCCTTCAAGCCCGTCAAGATAGTCGGCGCCGCAAATCAAACGCGCGCCCGCCGCCGTAATACGGGCGGTATCGCCGTCTCGCTCCATGGCGGCGGCATCCCGCTTATCCCGCACGGTCACCGAGCGGGCGCCATGAGCAAACAGCCATTCCACAAGCGGACGGTTGGACACACCGTAGCCCAGAACGCTACAATCCCCGCCGCGAATTTGATCCAAAAGTATATGTGTACGCAAGATATTGCCTCCCATGAATTCTATCTCTTTATTATATACTATTTTAAGGAAATATGCAAGTAGTATCGATAATTTTTTGTGTAAAAATATATTTTTTATAAAAGAACGGCAATCCCAAAAACTTGGAATTGCCGCTTTTTTCACGTCCCGCAAAAATCACAGCAGGGCGCTCAATCGAAACAGGTAATACACAAAGTTCAAGCCAACGACAGAGAGGGATACAGCGACAATCAACCGGCGCTTCCGAAAAAGCCGTTGATGAAGCAGAAGCCAGACCGCCGCAAGAAGAGGCAGTGCAAAGGGCTGGTACGACATATACCCCGCCGGATCCCCGCGAAGCAGGGACAGGGTCGCCCTCGTCACCCCACAGGTAGGACAAGGAATACCAAAAATCCGCAAAAAGGGACAGCCGATCTCAAAAAAATTGATCACCGCCACAAAGATACATATGACCGCAAGCAGCAGGATATGCTTCCTTACCACAGGACGCACGGCCTCAGAACATGAGCATCTGCATCAGGTTGTTGAAATTAGACTCCTTGGTTTTCTTCTGGATGTTAAACCAATCGATGATGGTCAAAACACCGCAGCAACCGCCCGTCAGCAGCTTCAGCACGCCCATACCGGTCTCTTTGAGCATAAAGCGGTCAATACCCAGACTGCCAAGCAAAATGGAGATGATGAGCATGGTAGTGGGATCCTGCTTTTCCATGCAGGAGATCACGGTAAACTTGGCGTCATCCAGAGAATACAGCTTATCCCGCAGGAGCATCATCTGCTCGGCAGGAAAATACTTCTGGTTCGCCATCAGGAACATATCCACCTTCTGCTTATCGACGAACTGGGGAACTTCCTGGGTAGTCTGATTCACATTGTAATCGTTTGTCATGATGATTTCCTCAGAAAAATGTATTATCCTCCATATGTATATGCAAGGACAGAATCATTATAGCATAAACCGCGGTTCATGTCAAGAAGCTATGACAAGATTATGAAAAGAGTATTTTTCCGGTCAGACCGCCTTAATAACCTCCAGGAGAGGTCTTGCGATCTCAAGTCCCGTCTCAAAGTCAGGCTGAAGTCCGCACTCCAGGCTCATGCGCTCCAGGTGGGGGCACTTCTTCAGCGCGGCGGCCACGTCAGCGAGGTAGGCCTCGTCACCGGGCTGGGGAGCCACGCGGTCAATAGGACGGCCGTAGTGGGCGTGGTAGAGGTAGTCAGCGCAATCGGGCAGAGTCTCCAGCTTCTCTCCGTTGGTGCCGTGGTGGTAGAAGTCCACCAGACCGCCCACGGCGGGATGTCCCGACAGCTTGGCCAGCTCTACGCCCTCGGCCACCAGGTTGATATAATTGCATTCCTTGTATGCCAAAGGCTCCACCACCACGCGCATACCGTACTTCGCGGCGACCTCGCCGCACACAGCCAGCACGCGAGCGAACTGGGGGTCGATCTGCTCGCGGGTCATGCCGTCGGGGATCTTACGAACCCAACCGCTGCCGATAACGGCGATCTTACCGCCCCATGCGGCGGCGCGGGCAAAGCCTCGCTCACAGTACTCTGCCACCTGGGGCAGGATCTCACTCTGATCGCCGTCGGCGGCGTAGAGCGGGAAGCTACCCGTAAAGAAGCAATTGAACGCTTCCACCTTGATGGGGGACTGCTCCACCAGAGCCGTGTTGGCCTTGTAGTCCTCCTCGGACATATTGGTGAGCCAGCCGAAGTTACACTCGATATAGTCGTAGCCCTTGGCGGCCACGGTAGCAAGCTGGTCGGGGGAGGTGCAAACACCGAGTTTCATAATCCAATTCTCCTTTATGTATGTATTTTAAAATTCCTTCACGTAGCGGATGGCCTCCTTGAGCCAGCCGGCGCAGACGGGGTTATCCAGATAGGCTTGCCCCACGGACGTCTCGCTGTTGCAGAGGCTCAGGCCGTGGACACCGTCGGGATAGACGTGGTACTCAAAGGGCACGCCGGCGGCGGCCATAGCGTTCGCGTAAAGCAGGGTGTTCTGAATGGGAACGCCCCCGTCGTTGAAGGTATGCCAGATAAAGGGGGGAGGAGTCGTGCTGTCCACGTGAAGCTCCAGGGAGAAGCGGTCAGCGCCCGCGGTGCCCGCGCTGGGGCCGCCGCACAGGTTGTCGATGGAACCTCGGTGGGCGTAGGCGCCGCCCGTGATCACGGGATAGCACAGGACGGTGGCGGTAGGTCTGTTGATACCCTCAGGCGCCTCCCCGCGGTCGATGCCCAGCGCCTCGCGGACGGCGGGATCGTTCCACAGAGTCCCGCACATGGCGGCGCAGTGACCGCCCGCCGAAAAGCCCGTAATGAACACATAGTCGGGATCGACGAAATACTCCTCAGCGTGGTCACGGATGTACTTGACCGCCAGCGCGGACTCGATCAGCGGCGCGTTATTCGCCGCCTTTTCGCGGATGGAGTAGCGGAGGATAAAAACGTTCAGGCCGGCCGCAAAATACTGCAGTGCGACAGGCTCGGCCTCTCGCTCGGACAAAAAGCCGTAGCCGCCGCCGGGACAAACGATGATGGCGCGGCGCTTGGAAATTTGTATCTCGGCGGAAGGCTCATGAATATAGGTAGTCAATGTGCAATCCGGATAACGGGCATCCGGCACAAATGTTTCGGTTCTCATGGATACGCTCCTTTCGGAATTGAGATTGGTTTTAGTATAGCATAACTCAAAGAAAAATGCAATAGAAATTGTGCAAAAAGATAATTTTTTCCAATCAACCGTCGGGTTGTTGGCAGAGTCTCTAAATCATGAGATACATGATATAAAAGCCCCCACATCAAAACACGCGGTATCCCCCACAGCAGGGATTACCGCGTGTTTTTTACGCATTTATATACAAATTGTTTATTTTTCAACGTTTTGTGATATTATTCAAAGCAATACGGCCGATACGCCCCGTAGGCCGAGGGGATGGCATACACCCCATCCAGCTCAGAGGTTCTCGCAAAGAACCAATCCGCCACCGAATCGGGGAATGCGGTCAGCTCCACACCGTACCCGACCATGCGCCACTCAATGTGGGAGAACAAATGCTTGGCGGTGGGAAGCTCTTTCACCTCGCCAACCGCCAACCCAAGGTCGGTCAGATACGCCCTCACCGCCCCCTCGTCGGCGTGTCCCTCCATGCAAGGGAACTCATAGAGCCCGCCCAACAGCCCCTCGGCGGGACGTTTGCGGAGCGCGATCCGCCTCTCGCCGGATGATTCATCCGTCCACCGCAGAAGCAACACGGTGCGCTCCTCTACCCGCCGCTTGGTCTTGGCTAAGCGGACAGGAAGGACGGATTGCTTCCCTTCCCGATTGGCCGCGCAGAGTAGCTGGAGCGGGCAATCCCCGCACTTGGGCTCGCCCGGTGTGCAGACAAGAGCGCCCAGCTCAATGAGACTCTGGGTAAAGTCCCCCGCGCCGGGGGACGGCACGCAGGGAGCAAGCATAGCCTCGGCATTCTTTTTGGCGACGGTGGACAGGATATCGGTATCGTCTCCCGTAAGGCGCGCCAGAACCCGCAGAACGTTGCCGTCCACCGCAGGCGCGGGTATGTCAAAGGCAATGGAAGCCACCGCCCCAGCCGTATACCGCCCCACACCGGGGAGCTTTAAAAGCGCATCGAAATCAGCGGGAATCACGCCGCCGTGGTTCTCCATTACCGCGCGGGCGGCCTTTTGGAGATTACGGACGCGGCTGTAATAGCCCAACCCCTCCCAGAGCTTAAGCAGAGCGGGCTCGTCCGCCTCGGCCAGATCGGCTACGGTCGGCAGGGTCGCCAGAAAACGCTTGAAATAGGGCTTGACCGTCTCGGCGCGGGTCTGCTGGAGCATGATCTCGGACACCAACACGCGGTAGGGGTCGCGATCCTCGCGCCAAGGAAGATCGCGGCGGTTTTGGCGGTACCAATCCAGCAGGAGCGGGACGGCGGCTTGGGGAAAAGGGTGGGGCATGGTTCGGACTCCGTTTCATTGTATAGGTTCCCTTTAGCAATCTTTCGAGGGCAACGCTTGAATCGTGTGTATTATAGCATAGCCGGGTCAAAATGTCAAGAGCTCTTGCGGCGGTAGCAGCATTTCAAATTTATCCAAATATTTTTTCAAAAATCTCTTGACAAACGCAGGCGAATATGATATAATCATCAAGTGTGGAAACACGACCCATTAGCTCAGCCGGTAGAGCACTTGACTTTTAATCAAGGGGTCCGGGGTTCGAGTCTCCGATGGGTCACCAAAAATATAAAGGGCATCGCAATGCGGTGTCCTTTATATTTTTGATAATTCGAGGAGGCTCTTCAATCTGCCGGCAACTTTCTCATTTCTGCTTTCTCCGTGCAGATTGATGCCGCGCCACGCGCGGCGGTCTCCGATGGGTCACCAAAGCAAAGAGGGTACTGCGTTGCAGGACCCTCTTTGCTTTGATCGACTCTTGAAGGAAACTCGTTCAATCTGCCGGCAACCATCTCTCTGTTACTTTCTTGGCGCAGATTGATGCCGCGCCACGCGCGGCGGTGTCCGTCCGTTTCACCGAAAAGAATGGCGGGCGCACACGCAGGTGCGCCCCTACCCCCGTTCGAGGTTCTTGCTGTAAAATAGTATGATACCGAGCTTGCTCGGCGGTCTCCGATGGGTCACCAAAGAGGAGAGGGTACTGCGTTGCAGTATCCTCTTCTCTTTGGTCGACTCTTGAAGGAAACTCGTTCAATCTGCCGGCAACTTTCTCATTTCTGCTTTCTCCGTGCAGATTGATGCCGCGCTACGCGCGGCGGTCTCCGATGGGCTGTTAGGTACGCGCAAACGTATCTAACGCGGTTCTTGCCTTGACGGTCTTTGACCGTCATTTGCCACTATCAAAGGCAAAATCGACAAGCTCCCGTTTCTCATCACCCCGGTTCCCTTTCAATCTTCTCCGACAGTTCTTTGTAATCCCGAATCGCCAGCACACGCTCCCGGGAAGCTTCCGCGGAATCGGACTCCCCCCGAAACCAGACTGGTCTCATGCCAACGGCGGCGCTGCCCAAAACATCCACATGATATTTATCCCCGACGTACCAGATCTCCGCCGGCGCAAGGCCGCTTTTGCTGATCCCCACCTCAAAAAGAAGCTTGTGCGGCTTCCGCACGCCATAGTCGCTGGAAGCCACTACGAATTCAAAAATATGCTCGGGAAATAATGCCCGCAGGCGTTCCTCCAACAGACACCCGCTGAAATCCAGATTGCTGATAACACCCGAACGAATCCCCAGCCGTCTCAAATTCGCCAGCATGTCAGCCACACCCTCTATCGGAACGATCTCGGCGGAATACGTCCAAATGATGCGCTCTACCTCCGTCATGGAAATGGACAGTTGAATATCCAGCCGCTCAAACAACGCTTTCAAAATCGTCGGATTGGGTATCTCATATAAGGCCTTTCGGCAAGGCTCGTACTCGGCAAAAATTCGATTATTCCAACGGTCGATGGTTTCCGCGTCGTACCCGTGTGGGTTGGATATTATGTAGGGCATCAGCCGCTCGGTCGCCTCGCGGGTGGACAGATACGCCATGTCGTTCCCGACCTTCGGCTTATAGTCGATGAGTGTCTTTCCCGCATCGAACAGAATCATCTTCGGCTTCATTCTAATCTCCGTTTTTGAAAGTTCTGGAAAGGGGCGCGGGGGAAGCTTCTTGCAAGAAGCTTCCCCCGCATGTTTTCTAATTACAGCCCCGTATCCTTCAGCGCGGGATACAGCTTCTTGTAGATGGCGTAGCCTTCGTTGTAGGCCGCAGTGCGCGCGGGATCCGCCTTGACGGCCAGGGTCTTGCGGACGGTGGCGTCGGCCGCGTCGTAGACGCTGTCGTACTCACCGCAAGCGGCCATGGCCAACAGAGCGCCGCCCATGGAGGGGCCCTGCTCGGTCTCGGTCAGATAGATATCCGCGCCCAGAATGCCCGACATGATGCCCTGCCACAGAGGGCTGATGGCGCCGCCGCCGCAGAGAACGGCCTTCTCGATCTTGACGCCGCCGGCCTCCACGCAATCGCGCAGAGCGTAAGCTACGCCTTCGAGAACCGCCAGGCTCATGTCTGCCTGGGTAGTATTGATGGTCAGACCCACAAACGCGCCCTTTGCATTGACGTCATTGTGAGGGCAACGCTCACCCGTCAGATAAGGCAGGAAGAACACGCGGTTCTGACCCAGATCGTCACGGGGCTCGTCGTTGTACTTGGTGTCGAGAATGTCCCGAACCCACCACTTGTTACAGCTTGCCGCCGACAGGATGCAGCCCATCAGATGGAACTTGCCCGTGGAGTGAGCGAAGTTGTGCAGAGCCGTGCCGCAGGTGGTGTTGAACTTGTCGCAAGGCAGGAACACGGTGCCGCTGGTGCCAAGGGAGATACTGCAATCCCCATCGCGCAGGGTGGCCGTACCAATGGCGGCGGCGGCGTTGTCGCCCGCGCCGGCGCACAGGATGGCGTTGGGCAGACCGTACTCGGCCTTGAGTTTGCCGGTAGCCTCATAGCTCTCATAGAGCTTGGGGAGCATATCCACGGTGATGCCGCAGATGTCGCACATTTCCTTCGACCACGCCTTGTTCGCCACGTCCAGCAGAAGCATACCCGACGCGTCGGAATAATCGGTGGAGAACACACCGGTCAGACGGTAGGCCAGGTAGTCCTTGGGCAAGCAGATCTTCTTGGCGGCGGCAAAGTTCTCGGGCTCGTTCTCCTTGACCCACAGGATCTTGGGCGCGGTGAAGCCTGCGAACGCAATGTTACCGGTATACTCGGGCAGACAGCCGAGGGAGTTGAGATAGGCCGTCTCCTTTTCGGTGCGGCCGTCGTTCCAGAGGATGGCGGGACGGATGACGTTATCGTGCTCGTCCAGCATGACCAGACCGTGCATCTGACCGGCAATACCGACGCCCTTGATCTCCTCCTTGCGTCCCTCCGAGAGGACGTTCAGAATCTCAACGGCGGCGTTGTACCAATCCAGGGGATTCTGCTCGCTGAAGCCGGGGGCGGGGTAGCTGACGGCGTAGCTGACGCTGTGCTCGGCCAGAACCGTGCCCGTGCGATCGGTCAGGATACCCTTACAAGAGGAGGTACCCAGGTCGATTCCAATATAGTAGTTCATAGTAAACTCCATTCTTTAGTTACAGTAAAAAGACCATTCCCCATCCAGCGCCAGCGACGGATTCCCTCCGCCGATCTCGGCGTACTCGATGCGGACGGCGTGGTATCCCGCGGCCAAGCGAAGACCGCCCAAGGCGCGGGAAGGTTCGCGCGACTCCCTCGCGGGAGGATTCATGATCTCGGCAGAAAGCCGTCCGTCCACGTAGAGACGGGCGCTATCGGCGGTTTGCAGGGAAAATTCATATACACCGTCGGCAGGAATGCGGATATAGCCATCGAAAGAGATTGCGAAATCCTCCGGTCTGTCCCCGGCGGGGGCGGTGGATACGCAGTCGACCACGGCAGAGCCCTGCGCGTTGGCGGCGATATGGTCGAAATCGGGCATTTTGCCGTACTGCGCAGGCAGATCGTACACGGTTGCACGCAAGCCGGCCTGCAATCCAGCCTCCTCCTCGGGGGTGAATCGAACAGCGGGCATATAGGCCACCGCTCCTTGCGTACGCGCGGGAAGACGGGTCTCCTCGGACGCGTCATAGGGGATGGAGAGAGTCAGGGTATAATCATTGCGGCGCTCGGGGGCGCTGTCACCCGTGGTGAACCAGGCATGGAGGTCGTAGACGTCGGTCACGTTATCCATCCAATGGAAATTCAAGGTGAAGGTCTCCTCGGTCAGCCCCAACAAGGAGCGAGGCAAGGCGAGCATCATCTCACAGCCCTCGGCGCGGTAGCGAACCGTGCCGATCTCCTGCCAGACGTTGTCCTTGTATGCGCAGAGGGTGGTGGTCGTCTCGTCGATCACAGCGTAGTTGACGGCAAAATCGTACCCTTCCCAGCCCGTGGCCTTGTTGTTGTCCCCATCGATGAAGAGCATCATCCAGTTCTTCCCTGCACGATAGTCGGTGATCGGCGCGGCTGTACGCACGTAGGCGTAGATCATACCGCCGTCAGCCGTGAGACGGGTCTCCAGAATGTCGTTCCGACCCGTATGATCCTCGTAGCGGATGGTTTTCGATACGTCGAGGTGATCGCGCGCCTCCGTATCTCCTGCGAAATCCTCGAAAACAGGCAGAACGCTCTGCCATTGGTCAAACCCGCCGTTCAGATCCACCGTCTGCTTGCCCGTGGGCTCATCGGGCGGCAGGATTCCCTTAAATCGGCGGATGATGTTGCACATCTGGTAGAAATAATTGTCGGTGAAGCCGCCCTTCATGGGCTCAATATCACGGGAAAATTCCCGATTGAACTGGTCGCAGAAGCCGAAATCCAGCAGATTCAGGTTCTGCGCGCCCCACTCGTTCCAGCGGGAAATGATGAGCACGTCGGTCTCGGGGTTCTTTTCCATCATTTCTTCAAAGTTCTCTTGAAGCATGATGCCCTCACCCATGGTGGAAGTTTCAATGAAGCGGTCAAGATGCTCTCTTTGCGAGAGCGCGCGCCCACTCCGTCCGCTCCCGGGGACGGCAAAGCCAGCGCATCCGATGCCCACGCACTCAGAGCGGGCGGGATCGTCGGTGTAGCCGTAAAAATACTCGAAATTGGCCAACCAGCCGTCGCCCCAGAACTTATATCCCGAGCCGACAGGCTCTCCCGGCCAGGCGTAGTCAGGCCAGGAAATACGGAAGGTAAAGAAGTCGGTCAGCTCCCGGCTGTCAAAGGCCGACATGCCGCCCGCGCGGTCATTCTTCAGCATGGCCAGGGGCTTTCCTTCCCAATAGAACCAAAGGTCGGCGTATTTCGGATCCTTATAGAACATCTCGTAGATGTCCACAAGGCCGTAGCCGGGGACGTTTGCATCCGCCTCCGCCCATGCCCACGGCACGATATACGGGGTCATTTGTCCCTCAGCGCGCAGCTCCAGACAGGTATCCAACAGCGCGCGGAAGGAATTCTCATAAATGTATCCGTTGGTAAAATCCAAATAGATGAAATCGATCCCCGCCATGGCGAAGTAGCGCATATCCCGCTTGATCTGCCACACCTCGTCGGAGCAGTGGTAGCCCGTCTCGGGCTCAGCCCACCAGCAGAAGGTGCCGTAGCTACCCAGGTACGGCTTTTCGGGGTCGCAGGCGTACGCCTTGGTCACGTCGATACTCGAGTCAAAGCCTTCCTTGCTGTCTGTCCAGATCAAGTAGAAGAGCCCCACGTACTTATCCTTTTTGGGAAGCCCCGCCTCTTTATGCGTCACCAAAGTACGGCCGAGCGCATCGGTGGCCGTCTCATGATAGTTGGGAATGAGGATCTGCGGAGAAGCCCCCTTTTCGGTCAAGATCTGCTTTTCGGGGGATGCGGGGACAAAGGACAACGCACGATTCATTTGTGAATCTACGTTCTTTTTCATCACAATTCCTTTCTGCTCCCGAAGCCGAAGCCTCGGGAGCAGAGTTCAAAAGTATTGAATTAGACGCCGGAGAAGAGAATGTCGTTGAGGACGGACTCCAGGTACTCCTGGCGACCGCTCATAGGCATAACGCCCTCCAGGTTCTGCGCGTAGGCGGCCAGGGACTCCAGAGTCTCCTTGCCCTCGCGGATGGACTTGCCGATACCGTCGTTGTAGGACTCGTAGCGCTTAGCCACGAACTCGTCGATGCGGCCGTCCTCGATGATCTGGTAAGCCTTGATCAGACCCAGAGCGAAGGCATCCATACCGGCGATGTAGGACAGGAGCACATCCTCGAAGGTGTTGGACTGACGGCGAGCCTTCGCGTCGAAGTTCAGACCGCCGTTGGTGAAGCCGCCGGCCTTGATGACCTCGTACATGCAGAGGGTGGTGTCATAGACGTTGGTGGGGAACTGGTCGGTATCCCAGCCCAGCAGCATATCGCCCTGGTTTGCGTCGATGGAGCCGAAGATGCCATTGACGGTAGCCATACGGAGCTCATGCTGGAAGGTGTGGCCGGCTAGGGTAGCGTGGTTGGCCTCGATGTTCATGCGGAAGTCATCCATCAGGCCATAGGTGCGCAGGAAGTTCGCGCAGGTGGCTACGTCGAAGTCATACTGATGCTTGGTGGGCTCCTTGGGCTTGGGCTCGATGTAGAAGTCACCCGTAAATCCGTTAGCGCGGGCGTAGTCGCGAGCCATAGTCAGGAACTTACCGAGGTTGTCCAGCTCCAGAGCGACGTCGGTGTTGATGAGAGTGTCATAGCCCTCGCGGCCGCCCCAGAACACGTAACCGGGAGCGCCCAGCTTGATGGCGGCGTCGATACCGGCCTTAACCTTACCGGCGGCGATGGCGTACACATCAGCGGAGGGGGAGGTGCCTGCGCCTGCCATGAACATCTTGTTACCAAACATGTTGGCGGTGACCCACAGAGGCTTGATACCGGTCTCGTTCTGCTTCTCCAGCAGGTAGTCGGTCACGATCTCCAGGTTCTTGATGCTCTCGGCAAGGGTTGCGCCCTCGGGAGCCACGTCCACGTCATGGAAGCAGTAGAAGTCGATGCCCAGCTTCTGCATCAGCTCAAAGCCGAAATCGACCTTAGCCTTGGCGCGCTCGATACCGTCACAGCCGAAGGTCTTATCCATGGTCTCGCCACCGAACATATCGGTACCGGCGGCGCAGCAGGTGTGCCACCAGCTCATGGCGAAACGGAGGTGCTCGCCCATGGTCTTACCGCCGATGACGCGGTCCTTGTCGTAGAAGCGGAAGGAGAAGGGGTTCTTGCTGTCCTTGCCTTCGAATTTGATCTTGTCGTTCTTAAAGTACATGTTGGTTATTTCCTTTCAAAATAAATTTTTACCTGTTTTTATTTGGCAACATTTGCCCAATCGGAGAGGAAGCGCTCAATGCCGCTGGTGGTCATAGGATGGCCGATCATGCTCTCAATGACCTTGTAGGGGACGGTAGCGATATCACTGCCTGCGCGCGCCGCGGCAGTCACGTGAGCGGACGTGCGAATGGAAGCGGCGATGATCTCGGTCTTAAGCCCATAATTTCTGAAAATTTCCGCGATATCCTTGACCACGGCCACGCCATCGTCGCCGATGTCGTCCAGACGGCCGACGAAGGGGCTGACGTAGGTTGCGCCTGCCTTGGCCGCCAGGAGAGCCTGGGCGGTGGAGAAGATCAGGGTCACGTTGGTCTTGATACCCATGGAGGAGAGCTTCTTCGTGGCCTTGAGACCCTCGGCGCACATGGGAATCTTGATGACAAGGTTGGGATTCGCGATGGTGTCACAGAGCTCCATCGCCTCCTTGACCATCCCCTCCGCATCCAGAGAAATGACCTCTGCGCTGATGGGGCCGTCCACGATTTGTGTGATTTCCTTGACTACTTCGACGAAATCGCGGCCTTCCTTGGCGATCAGGGAGGGGTTGGTGGTCACACCGCAGATCACCCCCAGATCGTTCGCGCGGCGAATTTCATCCACATTGGCGGTATCAATAAATAATTTCATGGGAAACACCTCTTTCTTAAATTAAATATCTAACATTTTAACAGAGCCGGATCACGGTATCAATGCCGTCGTCCGTTTGGGGGAGCGCGATCTCGTAGCCATTCGCCGTCTCACGCAAGTCCAACTTGATCTCCCCGCAGTACGCCTCGGCGAAACGTCGGACGTTATCGGGGAAAGCCAGCTTCAGAATTCCGCCTTCAGGACGGTTCAGCACGTGAAGGTAGACAGTACGACCATCCTCAGACTCGGTGGAAACACCCCAATCTTCCTTGGAGAGCGTAGAATTCGGCTTGGTGGGATAGCATCGGCCGGGAACGGTACCGAAGATACCGTCGTGGGATTTGAGCAGAGCGCCCAGATCCCCCAGCAGGTCGCGGACGCCTTCCTCCCACGTTTGATCCAGATAGGGGCCGCAGGACCAAGCGATACCGGCGTTATACTGCCCCTCCACAGCGATGGTACGGACGGAGTAGCGGTACAGATTGCGTGCGCTGGTGGGGGCTTTACCGCCCTGCGCCCACCAGTTTCCGATCTGACGGTTGACCTGGGAGTAGTGAACGGGCAGGGTGTCGCTGTCACAGCCCTCGATGGAGCCGTAGTATTCTGACACGATGAAATCCGACAGGGGGTGGAGCTGCTCGTTGGCGGTCACGCCGGTGTTGACGAACACCACAGCGTTCGGGTCACGGGCAAGGATAGCCTCCTTAACGCAAGCGTCGGGGCCGCATTGATCGAACCAAAAGCCGGCGAAGCGGGTGCCGTAGCGGTCGTAGAGCTCGTTCACCAAACGGATCAAGAACTGCATCCGCGCCTCGCGATTTCCGAACCAGCCCATTTTCTTCAGATCCTCCTCGACGATGTCGTGATCGTCGTTGGGAGGCAGGTAGAATACCAGCGGGATCCCGTAAGCGGCCAGACCATCCATCAATTTCCGGGGCAGATCGGCGGTCTCGGTGCACTTATGGGTACAGCCCGTAGCCTTCATGGTCTCGGAGGGGAAAAGCAGGTTAAAGCCTGCGTGCGCCAGCGTAAACACCACGTACTGCGCGCCGAGATCGCGGGCGGTTTTGGCGTAGGCCTCCCCGTCGAACAGCGCCGCGGCTTCCTCGGCAGAGACCGCACCGCGAGGGTTGGCGGCGGAATAGTGGGTTCCACCCCAGTCGGTTCCCGTGACCGTATTGTAGGTAGCGTAAGTATAATGGGTGAATAATCCCACCCGCGCGCGGGCGAAATACTCCTTGTTGATGATCTCATTCATGG